>QHRC01000139.1:0-5124 GCA_003219995.1 Verrucomicrobiota bacterium | reverse complement strand
GAGCTGCGAACCAAAATCAAAAATGGGAACACTGACCGTGATCGCCCCGATATACACGTGGGCATTTTGGTCAAAATCGCTGAGGTAGTGCGCTGATCCGGTCAGCGAGATCGACGGATAAAGTCGAAAACGCTCCAAGCGGTAATCCTGCTTTGCCTTGTCGATATTTGCCCTCTGCACCTCAAGCAAGGGATGCTGGTTGAGCGACGTGCCAAGTAACTGCACGGCACTGGGGGGCTCGGGCGGCTCAGGAAGTGTGCTCGCTAAGCGAACATCGGACGCTGATGGCAAGCCCAGCAACCGGGCCAACTCCAACGATCCCGCCACGGCTTGCTGGTGAATGACCTTCGAGAGTGATCGCGCTCCGTTCAGCTGTTCTCTAACAACCTTCAGATCGATGGGCAGGAGCAATCCCCTCGCCAGTTCTTCCCTGGTGATAGCGCCAGCTTGCTCCAGAAGCGTGACCCTGCGTTCGATGGTCGGCACTCGGTTCCGCGCCGAAACCGTGGCGAGAAAGGTCTGCGTTATACGATCGATCACCTCCTCCCGGGTGAGATGCGCGGTCCAAGCGAGGGCATCCTTCTGGGCTCTCTTAGCGGCAATGGCAGGCGCATCATTGAAACCGAAAATACTTCCATCGCTAAAAATCGGGTACTGTAATCTGGCCCCAAAAATACCTATGCCGGCGAGATTCACTTGGTTCCTCGGGTTCAGTCCCACACCGCTGTCTATGGCGTTCACCAACTGAAAGGTGCTGGTCGATTCGCCTGAGAACATTTCCCCCGTTGCCGTCCCGGTCAGTTTCGGCCACGTCATTGCTCGCGCCGCACGAATTTCCTCAGCTGCGGCTAGTATATCGAAGCGACTGGCTTCCAACTTCGGACTTTCACCCACAGCGATGACGATGCAGTCGTGCAGCGTCAGGGCACGTTCTTGCGCCGCGAATGCAAAAGGCACGATTAACAGGAGGCCTAGCAAACAGGCAGCATGGCTATCTCTCATTGTTCCATTGGATGTAGAATGGATTTGTCGTTTTTACCCAATTCGCGCCCGTACTGCCAGAACAATTGCCGTGATTGCACCGAAGGTCAGCAGTTCATAGATGAGCGACCACATATTTTCGATGCTAAACAATTGGTGAAGATTTTCGTGACGGACGCCAAAAACCAATATGAAAGGCGAGCTGTATGTTTTGTTCGAAGGCCAGAATAGAGGAATGCCAGAGGCAGCGGCGTTCCATCCGAGCTTGGTGCCTGTGCACAGATCGATCAAAAGATGTGAGCTGTATGCCGAAAAACAGAGAATGGCGCTTCGCCAAAAACTTGCAGCTATCCGCCACACGCAGCTGACAGCGAGCGCAACAAAAACGGCTGCCGCGAGGCTGTGCGTGAAGCCACGGTGCAAGGCATTCGCGTTTGCTTCGGTGCCCAGACCGATGAGAAAATCTAAATCAGGCAAATTGGCAAGTAATATTAGCAAGGCAAGTTGCGGAAGATATTGGCGCCACTGCGAAATGAGCCGAGCTTTCAATTGCGATGCCAGGACGAGGAAGCTCCAGAACCCGGCGAAACTGTGTGCTATCGGGGAAGCCACGGGCCGCAATCTGTCATGCTTCCACCTCTCGGGACGCCGCGGGTTTAATTTGCGTGCAGGCGGATTCTGGCGGGACGCCAAGAAGCCTATCGTAAATGCGTTCAATCTTCCGGCATATCTGCCGCCAATCGAACTCGGCAACTACGGTCGCTCGCGCGTTGGCTCCTAGTTCCGCCGCAAGTGCACGATCTTTCAGGAGAGTGATCATCCCGCGGCCAAGCGCATTGCAATCGTGATCCGGCACAATGAATGCATTGTGCAAATGGCGGACACCTTTGGCCGCACCCGCAAAGCAGACGATTGGTTTGCCTGCTAACATGTAATTCAACAGCTTGATCGGATGCCCCGGGCATTCCGGACGCGACATCACCGTCACGCTGGCAAGCGCCAAATAACTTGGTAAATCCTCAAGCGAATGCGGTCCAATCCACAGAACGGCGTCAGAAATACCGAGCTCATCAGCAAGCTTTTTGTGCTCTCTCTCATCGGGTCCGGAGACGAGGGCGCTCACTATCAGCAGTAGAGCGTCCGGCTGTTCCTTCAAGGCCACTGCAAAGGCGCGAAGGAGATAATCGATTCTCTGGAATGCGTTCAGCACCCCAGTGTACATCACAATCGGACGGTCATTGATTTGGTAGCGTGCACGGAATTTTTCCGGAGCCGCGTTGTCGAACATTTCGGGCCAAATCCCGCAGGGCATGACGTCCACCTTGCGCTCCGATGTGCCGTGGCCGACGAGCCACTTTTTTAAGTCTTCTGAAACAGCCGTGATGTGATCGGGAAAAATGGGAATCAGCCAGTCCAGAAACGTGGCGATGCGATTGACCAGCCAGTCTGGCCGGATGAATTGGTAGCCAGTCAGTTCGTCGGTCATGAGGTTTACTGCATTGTAGAGCAGTGGGCGTCCGGTGATCCAACGGGCTCCTACGCCGACAAGGCCCCCTTCGTAGTTGTGGGCATGAATGATGTCGATTCGCTCGCGCCGGATCACGCGGCACAGCAAGCGGAGAAGGGCCAAGTCTAGCAGCAATTTCTCGGGCGACGGCCCGACCTTCACGTCACTCTCCGGCCGAAACGGGGCCGTCCGATGAACCTTGGCAAAGCGGACGACGATATCGTCCTGTCCCATCGGATAGGTAACGATGTGAACATCGTGCCCCATGTTCGCAAGGGTCTCGGACATCTCTCGGATGGCGCCCGGCGTGCCGTGATTGGCAGGGAATGGACATGCGGCTACCATCGCGATGGAATAGCTTTTCACCCCATTCCTCTCTTCTTATTTGGTTTAAGCTCTCTCATCTTCGAACAACAGCAGATTTGACATATCGGCTAACGACTCAAGGCTAATATTACGTTTTTATACTGCAAAGATTCTATGTTACAACGAAATCGAGGAACTCACGTCGAACACGATGGCGACTTAAAAGAGGCATGCAGCCAGCGATCTCCGCGCCGGTGATCGATTGCAGGCACATCTTGGCAGCTGACCGACGCGTCGAACAATGCGCGCCAGGAAGCCCGATTTCCTGGAGCCGATGACGATGATTGATCTGAAGGAGGCATTGGGCGAGCGGATGCGAAGTTGCCAGCTACTGGGGCACGATTGACGGAACAGAGTTTATTGAGTCGATCTCGCGAGCGGTCGCACGGTGATGGCGAAACAGGCGGTCGTCGGAACGGATGCAATGCTGCAATATTAATATGATCAGCACGGAGCACTGGCGAAGTTGCAGATTCCCAAGGTACGCGTGCCAAAGGCGCTCGCGCTGCTCCGCGCTAAGCACGATGCAGACTCGGCCCAGGTATCTTCTAGGGCCATCCCCCTGGCAAACCGACTCAACACTGCCTCTGCTGAATATGGAGAAGCGGTGGCCACCCAAATGTGGAGTTCGCAGCAGCGACTCCCGCGAGTCGAGGCGAACAGGGTCGCTGTCTTTTCGCCATTCAAATGCCGGCCCAATGTTTTTCTCAATACATCAACCCGCCACTCGTACAATCAATGTTGCAGGCGACGCGAGCGCAAGCGTGTCTCACCTGTTAGCAGTTGCTTTGCACCCAAGTGGGTTTAGATGATCACAATTTACTGTGCGCATAGCTAATTACCCCAGGCAGATTGATTACGTCTGTCTGGTAAATCTCAATGTATTTCATCCCGTAGCTTACGCCTATGTCTATGGATTTGCCCAAGACGGTCGCAGGATCAGCGAGAACTCCGCCATTCATCCGATAGGTCGTGTCCCCGAAGCAGAACCAGAGCATTTGCCCGGCAACATCGGGACGGGCGTTATACAACACGCTCCACGTCCCGCTACTGGGGGCGAGCGGTGTTGTTGCTGAGAGACCGTTCTTCGCGACCACGAACCTGCTGCCCCATTTTGCCCGCTCGTTAGTGATCACGGTGGAGGAAGCGTAATCGGCTGTCTGATCGAGCTTGCCGTTCGGATTAATTGCGGCAACGACGACCTGATTCGGAAACGCTGCCATCACTGCGTCGATGATCGCGTCGCACGATTCGATCAGTTTTTGGCTGGTGTAGCCATCGGACCGCCAATTTGTGATGTTGGTCGAAGTGTGAGGCACGTACCAATCGTCCGAGTACGCGTTTGCGATACCAACGCAAGCGATTTTGACTGCTGAATTGCCGGTGTAGCTCGCGCCCACTGCCGCGATCATTGCAGTCTTTTTCGCTAGGTAATACGAATCCCAGAAAACCGGGATAGTGACCGTGCTACCATAAGAAGGATGATACGGATTTAAGTCAACATAAGAGAAAGTTGTCACCATCCCATTCATAACCCACGGAGGGATATTAAGATCACCATCTTCAATACGAAGTAGAACTTTTTTACCCGCTGCCCGTGCTAGGCCAATTTCAGTGTCGAGATAGGCCCAGTTGAAGACGCCTTCGCTCGGTTCCAAATCGGCCCAAGCCTGCCGGATGCTAATGCCATCCACCGAAGGATTAGCAAGTGTGGCGCCCTTAATCGGAGCGCCAGGGGGGACGAGACTAAAAACTCCGTGAGGCACTGTCGGCGGAGTCGGAGTTGGAGTTGGTGTCGCACTGGAATCGACAATTCTCAGAGCGGTGAACCAGCATGTAAGCACGCAAAAAATGCACGCCTGTGTCCGAAAAGTGGAATGGACGTTATAACTCATATAACTCATATACTTACACTGCATTCAGGGCGTAGACGTTACACCGCATTCAGGGCGTAGACGCAGCACGGGGCGTGCCGTTGAGCCCCCCAGCTGCCCCGCCTTCGGTGTGGGCTGAGACATTGGTGCCGACCCTATTGAACGTCAACTACACAAGTGCGCGAGCGCGCACCATTCTGTTTCTGACTAATTAGGAGGCCAGGCGGTTATCACAGATCAGCGGCGGGAACCGATTTACCCTCCATATCTTCCGGAATCGGGAGGCCAAACAATTGCAGAATCGTGGGCGCAACATCGACTATCCGCAGCCCGTCGATTCGGCGTCCACCTGGTATGACGCCAGCCGGCCGAAGAAGGAAAATGCCATTCTCCGCG
>QHRC01000138.1:5121-7551 GCA_003219995.1 Verrucomicrobiota bacterium | reverse complement strand
AATCGAAAACAAACGACGGGCATCACCACTGGCGCAGCCAGTTCGAAGCGGCTGTCGATCTCGATCCAATCCGCCAGAAGATTTGCCAGACGAAGATGCTCGCGAATGCGCGCCGCGAGTCCTTCGCGACCGAATGCGCGCCAGACCACCCATGCTTTCAGCGCGCGGAAACGGCGACCGAGTTGGACGCCGTAATCCATGTAGTTGATTTCGGCGCCGGTGGGATCGCGCAGATGCAAATATTCGGGCACGAGCGTGAAGAGCCGGCGCAGGCGCGCGTCACCATGGAATCGGCCTCGCTCCATCCCGCGGTGATCCATTTACATTCGGGCAAAAGCGCGAGACCTGCGCCGTACGCGCCGTCAATGTGCAACCACATTTTGTGCTCGCGACAAACGGCTGCGATCTCCGGAATTGGATCGATACTCGCTGTCGATGTTGTCCCGACCGTGGCCACCACCGCCATCGGCCGGAAATTCTCTTGGCGATCCCGCGCGATCATTTTGCGCAACCCTGCTACGTCCATACGAAACGCCGAATCACTCGGGACACGCCGCACATTGTCTTCCCCTATGCCAATGGCGATGGCGCCTTTTTCCACCGAACTATGGGCTTGATCGGAAGCATAAATTCGAAAAACGGGCAGATCGCGCCCGCTCAGGCCCAGGGTGCGCGTATTTGGTGCTGCTACTTCGCGAGCCGTGGCGAGCGCGTGCATGGTTGAGATTGAAGCTGTGTCGTAAACAACGCCCTGAAATTCGTTAGGCAGGCAGAGCCATTGCCGCAGCCAATCGAGCACGAGCGTTTCCAGCTCCGTCGCCGCCGGCGACGTGCGCCACGTCATCGCATTAACGTTTAGCGCGCCGGTCATCATCTCCGCCAAAATCCCGGCGTTTGTCGTCGTACAGCCGAAGTAGCTCATGAACTGGGGATGTGCCCAATGCACGACACCCGGAACGATGACGCGGTCGATGTCGGCAAAAATTTCCTCGACCGGCGCGGCCGTCTCCGGCGGCGCGACATCCAACTGCGCAAGAACTGCCCCCGGTTTCGCGTTCGGAGAAATCCGTCGCTCGCCGATTTTTTCTCGATAATCCGCAGTCCAATCGGCGAGCTGATGAAGTTGTTTCCGGAATTCTTCCAGCGACGTGTCGCCGAGCTCACCCATCTCGGCAGGTTCTTGTCGATCTTTCATGAAGTTGTTCAACTCTAGCCGCCGCCCTATGGAAGGCGCAACGCTTCGCGCGGCCAAGCGGCTACAGCTAGGCGCGATCAATGATCACAATTTCGCCTGAATATGGCCACTCTTCGGCATTGCCCACGTAGCCCGCATGTACGGGATTCGCGCGAACATAATCCCACTTTTTGCCGTAGCTCTCATCATTTCGCAAAACGTGATCAAAAAAACCACGCTGCCAAAACGGTTCTACCGATTGTCCGATCAAGATTCGTCTGGCTAGAAACTGCTTTAGTGTTCCGACCCAACGCCCAAGCTGAAAATCACCAGGACCACAGACAAACAAATGCAAATGGTCCGGCATGATGACGTAGCGGCCAACAGCAATGTTATGATCATCGTAGGCACGAATACCGAACTCACGAAACGAGACATCCACCGCGGAGCTTAAAAGAATCTTTCTCCGCCGGTTGGTGCAGAACGTTACAAAATAAAGCGGGTTCCTCGCGAACACCCAAGCCAGGCGGGGTGGTAGTCTCGGGAATCTCATGGAAGGAACTTTTTCAATGTAGCCGCCGCCCTGTGGGCGGCGAACGCTTCGCAGAGCGAAGCGCCTACAGCTCAGAAGGCAAAACCAAAACTGAAATGGAATGCGCCGATGTCTTCGCCCGGTTGCCGGTCGGGATTAACTCCGTAATCGAGTCGGATCGGGCCGATTGGTAGTTTGTAACGCAAGCCGGCGCCGATCGCGTAATGCATGTCGTCAACTCCCGGCTCTTCGGACGTGGGCAGGAGATTGCCGGCGTCATAAAACACCGCGCCCTGAAGTTCGCCATAGATCGGAAAAGTGTACTCGACATTGAAGACGGTGAAAAACTCACCGCCGATCGGATTGCCTTTTGGATCGTGCGGACCGAGATCGCGCTCGCCGTAACTGCGCACAGTAGTGGCGCCGCCATTGAAGAAGCGTTCGTCGATCGGTAGGGTGGTCGCTTCATCCGGGCCCGAGTTATTGAGCGAGTGGACGAGGCCGGCGCGCGCACCGAAAGCGAGCAATGATTGTTGAAACCAATGCTGCAATGGCGGGACCGTTTGATCTTCCGTGACGCCAGGCGTCAATGTCTTCGGTGCGAATGAGAGGAAATAGGCGAGGCGCGCCGTGCCGCGGGCCAGTTCGATCTCGCTCCCAAACGCCTTCGAGGCCAGATCGAGCGTAGTGTTTACGACAAAACCGCGCGGCGACACGAGCGGAC
>QHRC01000138.1:0-4943 GCA_003219995.1 Verrucomicrobiota bacterium | reverse complement strand
AAGGTGAGCGCAAACAGGCGGTTCTTGAAACTGAGATCGGTGTCGAAAAGAAAGGGGTCTTCGTAGAGAATTTCGCCTTTGTAGCCGCGCTGCGAAATTTCCGCGGAGATGGTGAGCGGGCGTCCGTAGCCGAACAGATCGCGGTCGCGATATTGCACACCGAAAATCCCGCCTTGGAAAGTGCCATAGCCGATTGAAACACCGAACTCTTTGCTTTTGGCTTCTTCCGCGGAGACGTCGAGCCGCAATAAATTGCCTTTCACCGGCACCGGTTTGATTTGCAAAAGATTAAAGAGACCGGTGCGCATGAGGATGCGGAATCTTTCGTCAAGCACATCCGGGCTGTAGGTCTGACCAGCTAGTTTGCTTAACCGTTTCGTGACGAAACTCGGGCGCAACCGTTGGAGACCACTCACCGTCACGCCATCAAAGCGGTAAAGCGGTCCGGGCGAGACCGCGATCTCCACCGGCACACGGCCATTCACTGCCTCCTCCGGCGCGCCGGTCGCTTCCACTTTCACTTCATAGTAACCGCGCGTTTTGTAATAAGTCTGGAGACGCCGCGGCATGTCGGCAACGCGCGCATCGGTGTAAGGTTGCCGCAGGAGATCGAGCATCTGTCCACGCAACGTTTCAGCGTCATAAATGGTTTGCCCGACAAATGAGATTTCACCAAAAAAATATTGCCGGCCCTCGTCGATCGCGATGATCGCGTCCACCTGGTTCGTTTCATCGTGGTAGGTGTAGCGCGGAGGATCGACAACGGCGTCGAGAAAACCTTCCGCGATATAAAGCCGGTGCACCAGATCGGCGCCTTCCTCGATATCGGCCGCGACAAATGGCAGATTTTTTTGCAATTTCGAATAGCGCTCGCGCGTCGGTCCGACCGCAAAATCGAACAACTTTTGCGTTGGTTCGGCAGCGTTGCCCTCGAAGACGACCGTGCTTAGCGTCATCAACGGGCCTTCGTTGATCTCGAGCCGTAAGCGATCGCCAGATTCGATCGCGTAACGCACATTCACTTTTGTGTAGCCATGCTTGCGGTAAAAGACCTCGAGGAAGAAAGCGAGATCGTCTCCGCGAGCTGCGGTTAAACCATAATCGTCAATCGTTGTGATCTGCTCTTTCAATTGCGATCGCAATTCCTTCTCGCTGAAAGCTTGTTCTCCGCGGAACTCAATCGTGCTGGCGTGCTGCGCGCGTTTTTCCTGCTGTTTTGCGACCGCGTGCTGCTCCTTTTGTTTTTCTTCCGGTCGCGTGACCGCGGTTTGGGCGGCAAGCTCAGATCCGAAGGCAATGCCACACAGAAAAAGAGGGAAAGAAGCAAAACGCATTAGCGAAATCGAATCAGATATTTTAGCATCCCGCGATAATCGCCGCCGACACCAATGTCGCCAACGAACACAAATTGGTCGTTGATCTTCAAACGCGCGGTGGCCTGTTGCTGTCCAGTCCGAGGATCGACCGTGCCAACATCAAGATCCAGGCGATCGAAAACGGAATTGCTCTGGGTCGGCTGGCCTTTCTTGAAAATTTTGCGATAGAGTTGCTGCACAAGCAACGTGGCGGCACGTGCCGCAAGCAGATTGTTGCTTCCCGTCAGCTCCTCCCGTGTCGCGCCGGTTGCGAGCAGGGAAATGATTTCTTCCTGAGGCAAGGGCGGTTCACTCGTGAAAATAGCCTCCGGCGCAAGCGACGTTCCGTAAATATAAACACGAATGGTGTGATCATGAATCACCGAAGTGCCATGGAGATCGAGTTTTGGATTAAACGAATCGCTCGGGTCAAAATAAACAAAGCCGGAGGAAACTTCGAGACGGCTAAACGGAAGCGTTGCTTCGACCTTCTCCAGCCGCACCGTGCCCTGCAATGCTGGCCGTAAACCGGTGCCGGTTAAATGCAGATCGCTCACCGCGCCACCATTGGCGAGACTGCCGCGAATGAGGACCGGGTCTTTTGTTTTAATCGTCACGTCGAATTTCCAATTGCGGAACGGTGGTTGCGGGATGGAAAAATCCGGCCGCGCCGATGGCGGCTGCGGTGCAGGCCGGCCGGGCAATCCGATCGGAATGAGATCGAGGTTTTTCAAAAATTGACTGTTGGTCATTGCCACTGTGCCTGTCACATTCGCGCTCCCGATTGGCCCGGTCACTTTGACGTCCGCATCGACACGCGCGGTCAACGTGTCGTTGCGCGCGACCAGCGCACTGTCGGCTTTTAGTTGCAGATCGAGATTCGGCGCGGTCAGTTTTGGAAAAGTAACGCGACCGCTCATCGTAAAGTGGCCGCCGGAAAGTTCGCCGCCGAATTGCTCGAGCGTGAGCGCGTCGCGAGCAAAGTTAAGCCGCGCTTTAAAATTTCTCAGCGCGGGAAGAGTCACGTTATTGGCGCGCGCCACGTTCACCGTCATATCGCCGGCGCCGCGCAAAATCGGTTGCCCGAGCGTTCCGCTGACATCGACGTCCAACGCCAGATCGCCATCCAATTCTTGAATTGCCGTCACCAATCGGTGCACAAAATTCACCGAGCTTCTCGGCAAACGAACTTTTGCCGTGACCGGCGTTTCGTCCGCCAACTTCCGCTCCCGCACGATCTTTGCGACGTTAAATGGCAAATTCGCCGTCAACTCCATCGGTTGAATCTTGGCCTGCTGCAATTTGCCCGAAATGACCAACTGATTGTGTTGCGCCTGCGCACTTAGGTCGAAGGTCGCCGGTTCCAGATTCGGCAGGCGCTCGCTGCGCAGATCGCGCATTTGCAGATCGAGTCGCGCATTCAAGTCGGCGAGTGTTCCTTGCGCGTCCAGTTTTACATTGACGGTTCCCGATGCCATTGGTTTCGCGCCGACGTCCTGAAAAAGTTTTTTGATCTCGATGTTTTCCGATTGAAAATTCGCAATCACTTTCCCGTTCGGCGGACAAACCGGCGCGCCGGTGCCCAGATTTCTCCAGATAAACGGAATGGAAATATAACCTCCGGCGTACTTCGCTTGGCCCTGGTCGAGCTGAATCTTGGTGATCTCAAGCGTCTCACCCTTTGCCTGCAGGATCGCTTGAAAATCCATCTTGTTGCTGCCGAAAAAAATAATCGGGATGTCGAGACCGTTCGGCGTATAGGTGGCGTCCACATTGGCTTGAACAGATTGCAAATCGCCGTAGCGCCCTTTCGCGAGAGTAAGCTTTAGTTTCCCCGAATTCTTGAACTTCGCCGCGTCGCCCGTTCCCTCCCAGTCGATCGCGAGCGAGCCGGCCAACTCGCGCTCGTTCCCATAAGCGTTGAGCAGCGGTTTGAGCGTCGATAAGTCCGAAACGTTCGCCGAGAACTTTCCCCTGTAGTGATATGGCGCGCGAAGATCGACAATCCCATTTGCGCTGACGTAGTCGCGTTCGTTCAGGCTCGCCGTGAAATCGTTCAGGTAAACCGTGCTGTTTACGATGGAATATTGCGCGCTCAGTTGTCGGAAAACCAAACCGCGCACTCGAAGGTTCGAGCCGTAAATCGACACCTGTCCATTCCCCACTCCATTATTCCATTCGACCTTCCCATTAATTTGCAGCGGACCCGTGATCCGATTCGGCGAATCCGCTTTCCAATAATCCCCCAACTCGATGGCGTTGAGCGACATGTCGATCTTTGCCGGTTGCATCACCGCCTCGCGCAAATCTTTTGGCAGCCGGTACTCGCCGCGCATCGCGAATTGATTTTGTTTTCGCCTAACGAGCAAATGCTCAAACGTGACCAGATCATCTGTGCTGCGCAAAGATCCTTCGACTGCATCCGCCTCGTAATCGCGCAGCTTCAGATTGGAAATGTTCAACGTCGTTTCCGACTTCAAGTCGGCATACCACGGTTTCTTCGCAGCTGTAGCGGCAGCCGCGCCCTGCCCAGCCGTAGCCTTGTGCGCAGGCTGGTCGGCTGCATTTGGCGGCATTATCTTCGACAGTTTGATCGTGGCATTGAGTTTTTCGACCGCGCCGTCTTCAAACCCAAGTGAAGCTGCAGCGACCGCAAGCTCTCCACTTAACTTTCCGTCTTTGATCGCGATCTTGCCGTTGAGCTGTGCCGCGCCGCTCAACTTGTGCGGCATTTCAGCGGTCGCCTTCTGCAAATCCGGCGCGGTCAAGGCAACCTCCAGCGTCGCCGGGGTATGACCAAATTCCTTTATATTGACCGGCAATTCAGCCGAGCCCCTGAGATGAAACTGGTTCTCGCCCTCGATGAGGTCGCCCCTTTGCAGAATCGCCATGCCGTTTCCCGCGGAGATCTGAAAGATGCCGCGATCGACCGCGATTCCTTGCTGCTGAAAATTGCTGATTTGCGCAGTCAGTCTTCCCTGCCAGGTGCGCGGTGCACTGATCAGACCACTAAGATCGACATCAAACTTTTCTATCTGCCCGAGAATGAAGTCTTCCGGAAGGGCCACATATTTATTGATGACCCCGGTGGGAAGGTTCTCGGCGTGCAAATGGAGATCGGTGTTGAGTGATGATTGCGTTTCATTCAGCGCCAAAGAAGCGGAAAGTTTTCCGGCTCCGGCGGAGTAATCTAAATTAGTAGCGAGCTTCCTTTCGCCGATTCGCGATGCATCAACGCGCAGCTCGCGAACCCGCTCGTCATTCGATAGGGCCACTTCGCGCAAGATCAGGATTCTGTTCGCGTAGCTTGTCTGGGTGGCGACTTTCAACCACATCTGGCCACCGACGAGCTGTACCTTGTCGATCGTTAATTGCCCGGGATTCCGCGGATCCAAATCAAGATCGACATGTTCCATCACGAAATCATGCGGACGATTCCGGACGATGACAGTTGCATCGACTAAATGCACTCGTTCAGGAAAGACATCGGGCAACGTGATTTTCTTTTTCGGATCCGGCGGACGCGGTCTAAGCGGCGCCTTGGCTGGATTCAAGACAATGCGGGCAGAACGCACATCCAGGTTCTTG
>QHRC01000137.1:585-5719 GCA_003219995.1 Verrucomicrobiota bacterium | reverse complement strand
AAACTCAAAGAAATTGACGGGGGCCCGCACAAGCGGTGGAGTATGTGGCTTAATTCGATGCAACGCGAAGAACCTTACCTGGCCTTGACATGCATCTCTAAGCTGGTGAAAGCCAGTGAGTCCCGAAAGGGACAATTTGCACAGGTGCTGCATGGCTGTCGTCAGCTCGTGTCGTGAGATGTTGGGTTAAGTCCCGCAACGAGCGCAACCCCTGTGAACTGTTGCCACTGACCCGCGAGGGTCGAGCACTCTGTTCAGACTGCCCTGTGAAACGGGGAGGAAGGTGGGGACGACGTCAAGTCAGTATGGCCCTTACGGCCAGGGCTGCACACGTACTACAATGCCCAGTACAGAATGATCCGAGACCGCGAGGTGGAGGAAATCTTTTCAAAACTGGGCCCAGTTCGGATTGGAGTCTGCAACTCGACTCCATGAAGCCGGAATCGCTAGTAATGGCGCATCAGCTACGGCGCCGTGAATACGTTCCCGGGCCTTGTACACACCGCCCGTCACATCATGGAAGTTACTTGTAGCCGAAGCCGGCGCGCTAACCCGCAAGGGATGCAGCCGCCTACGCTATGAGTGGTAACTGGGATGAAGTCGTAACAAGGTAGCCGTAGGGGAACCTGCGGCTGGATCACCTCCTTTCTAAGGAGAAAGCGCCTTCGGCAAATTCGAAATTAGAAATTCTAAAGTAGAATTTGTTCGGAGTGCTTAGGTCGACGGCTAAGCCCGGTCCTTTCAATTGATTGGTTGTAGCGGCGCTCTATGAGCGCCGGACCTAAATGTTCTTGGCGGTCGCAGACCGCCGCTACAGAAGAAGTCAATTGGAACGACTGGGTATGCCGTCAAGACTTTGGAATCGAAAGAAACCAGAGCTCAGAGAAACGACGGATAACGCACAGTTCAGTTTTTGCCATCGACTAAATGCCGGATGACGATTCGCAAGATCGACATCCGGCATTTTTTCTTGGTTATGCCGTGCAAGGTCCCGGAATCTGTTTTCTGATCACGAAGAAAACGTTTCTTCAAAAGACTTCCACCGTGCGTAGCTTAGGCTCTGATTCGGTTCGACATGAACTGAAACAAAGATACGATCACCACATGACCACGAAAGCATTATTTGTTAGACTGGAGGCAAAACCGGGCAAAGAAAACGAAGTCGCGAAGTTTCTGCGCGATGGGCAGGGTTTGGTGCAACAAGAACCCGCAACAACCGCCTGGTTCGGGATTCAACTTGGCCCGACCACCTTCGCCATTTTCGATGCGTTTCCGGACGATGCCGGTCGCGACGCCCACCTATCCGGAAAAGTTGCCAAGGCGCTGATGGAAAAGGCGCCAGAACTCCTGGCACAACCGCCGAAGATCGAGAAGGCAGACGTATTGGCCGACAGATTACCGGTCTAAGTCGCCGCCGGCACTTGTGGCACAACAGCCCAGGGGCTGTGCGGAACAACCCGCGACGCGGCTCTTACCGACATCCGGCATTTCGTTTGTTCCTTGCAATCACAAATCGACATTCGACATTCGGCAATTCTAAGTGCGGGGGCATAGCTCAGTTGGTAGAGCGCCAGCTTTGCAAGCTGGAAGTCAGGGGTTCGAATCCCCTTGCCTCCAAAATGAAATTTTGGAGGCAACATAAATCCAAGGTCGAGTCGACGGATCGCGGGGGCGCAATCCCCTTGCCTCCAGTCCACGCTCGCAGCGCAGCGGAGAGCGTAGACTATCGCGCCGAAACTTTAGTGAAGGCGGACGTGTTTTAATCTTGCCATATCGACGCGGCTAGCTTCGGCTCGGCAAGCCAATTCAAATCATGGCCAGCTTTTTTTACGTTTATATTCTCCAGAGCGAAATTGTCGCTTTTGCGAACGAGGCGTGGGCTAGAAATTTTGAACGTTCTTTAAAGTCTGTCTCCCGGCGTGCGGTTGTTAGAAAACATCTGTAGAGTACTTTTGATCGGCAGCGGAAGCTTTGCGAAGCCCAGATGGCTAGCCTTCGCTCCTCATCGTCACGGGGAGTCCGAATCGTCTGAAGAGGCGATGAACCCCTCGGGCGGAATTGGAAGCGCTACCGGCGAACTCTTGACCGGCGCGCCGATCCCGCCTCTGCAATCCTTTCTCGGCGGCAAATCCCGCACCGCAATTCCCGATTTTTTCACTCTTGGTTTCTTTTTGTTGGCCATATGATTTTCGTTGTTTTCGGGCTTAAGCGTGCGGGCGTAAGCGCCGGTGCGCCCGGAGTTTGCACAGACCGATGGAGTCGGTCAAGGCCCATATTCCGGCCTCGATGCCAGCCTCCAAAGACGGCAGGGCGAACGGCGAAAAAGTGGATGATCATAAGTAGCAACCGAGGTCGCCGCTTGACTGATCACCGGTCACCAATCACTTTCACTTCCGCGAGAGCGCGGGCCTGTAGCTCAGTTGGTTAGAGCATGCGCTTGATAAGCGCAGGGTCACTGGTTCGAGCCCAGTCAGGCCCACCACTTTCATTGCAGGTTGCCGAACGTCGATTGAGGATTTGCTATTTCAAGCAAATAACCAAACCCAAATTAATCTTCAGGCGGATCCTTTTTCCTGACTTCCTGCTTTCCTAATTCAAATTTTTTCTTTGCATCTGCGCGTCGCAAACGCCCAACAGATCGCGACCCCAACAAATGCACCGCAAATATCGATCAGCACGTCGCCGAGCGTTGCCGTCCGCGATGGAACAAAGGATTGATGAAACTCGTCGCTCGCCGCGAGAACTGCGCACACTAGCCAGACGACGATAAACAAGATCGGCCTGCTTCGCACCCAAGGGCAGCCGGTTGAATCAACCAGGCTGGGTCGCCCGGCTCCTTCCGTTTGTGACTTCGGATAAATGACCGCGCTGCTTTTGAAGGAGCTGCCTGGCTCCGCCGTATCCGGCGACATTTTCGGTTTCAGACTCGTTTCTCGTCGTAGTGCGCGCCACAAGAGCGTTGCCAGAATGGCGTACTCAGCCACGTGCGCGCATTTGCGGACAACGAACTGAACCTGAGCGATCGTTTCCATGGAAACATCCGGCTTCAGCCAGCGCAGGAGCGGCAGGATAATTCGCGACGTTTGTTCGGCCGACATCAAGTCCGTCGAACCGATAAAAATGAAACTGAGCCAGATCAAAACCGGCAACCAATATTTGAGAAACGAGCGCATTAAGAGGTCAGTCTCTTTTGCATTGGCCAATCTGCAATCTACAATCTGCCAGCGGCAATGACCTCTCCCCTCACCTTCGAAGCGATCTTCATGGAACGAATCTGGGGTGGCCGCCGGCTCGAATCCGAATTTGGAAAAAAGTTGCCGCCGAATGTGCGCATCGGCGAATCATGGGAAATCGTTGATCGGCCGGAAGCGCAAAGTGTCGTCGCAAACGGATCGCTGAAAGGCAAAACGCTGCACGCGCTTTGGATGCAAGATCGACAATTGATCTTCGGCGACACTCCAGATTCTTCTCGTTTTCCATTGTTGATCAAATTGCTCGATGCGGAGGAGAAACTTTCGCTGCAAGTTCATCCACCGGAAGACATCGCAAAGACATTAGGCGGCGCACCAAAAACAGAATTCTGGTACATCGTCGCGGCCGATTCTGGAGCGGAGCTCTTCGTCGGACTGAACGAATCGATGAAGCGCGACGAGTTCAGAAGAGCACTTCATCGCGGCAAAATCGCCGACTACGTCCATCGGATTCCTGTGAAAGCGGGCGACGCGATGTTTCTCCCCGCCGGAAGGTTTCATGCTGTTGGCGGAGGCAATCTTCTTGTGGAAATCCAGCAAAACAGTGACTCGACTTATCGCGTTTTCGATTGGAACCGCGTCGATGAAAAAGGCGAACCCCGAGAGTTGCATGTCGATCAAGCGCTGCAATGTATCGACTTTAACGATGTCGAACCAAAGTTGATCGAGCCGCAAGGCGAGCTTCTCGTGCGGCACAAACTTTTTGAAGTGCAAAAGTGGAGACTCGATGGGCCGCGCGAAATCGTGCGGCGTGGTCAATTTGCAATCGTTTATTGCATCAGCGGCAAACTGCAATGCGCCGATGTCGATCTTGCGCAGGGAGGATTTTTTCTCGTTCCGGCGTCGCTGCAAGATCGACAACTACACCCGCGCAGTGAAGGGACAACGCTCTTGCGGGTCACCATTCCGGTGTAGAGGCGGCCGTGTCGGCCGCGAGAGTTCAGGCTCGATCAATTAACACAATTCACCCTAGTGCGGCCATTGATCAGGCCGCTGTACTAGTCTGGCGCGAACAGGGTTTTCCTGCACGTATTCCCATTTTTTCGCCATAACTTTCATTATTCCGCAGAACGTGATCGAAAAATCCCGGTTGCCACATGGATCGCTCCTTCGTTGCTCGCAAGGCAACGGACATCGATCGCTTCAGACCATTCACCCATTGCGCTAGGTTAAAATCATCGGCAGATCGTAACGAAGTACAGTGGCGGATCATAAGTGCGAAAAATCTGTTCGAGTCGAGGTAGGCGGTTCTTGATCGCGAGAATGTAATTGTAATGGGGTTGCTCTCACTCCGACAACATTTTACTCCCCGCGGCCGGCACGGCCGCCTCTACACCTATACCCAAAGCCAAATGCCGCGCTGCGGCTGGCGATTGATCACCGGCACAATCTGACTCTTAGGTTCACTTCTTTTCGCGTTTTCTTTTGAAGAAAGCAGCGCTCCGCCTCCGCACAACAAAATGCAGCAGCCGATGATCAGAATTTTCGTCGTAGCTTTCATGCGGATTGATTTGGCGCGTTCACTTCAGCCAGACGCCGCAAATATTGAAAACTGTAGATGCCGGTGCCGTGTCCATCGCGCCAGCGCGGTTGCAGCGCGTATCCACCGACAATTTCAAAGCCGGTGAGCTCAAAACTTGCCTCTGTATAACTCACGTTCGGACGCATGATGTTGCCGAGCACATCCGGCTCGCCGCCGCACGCCGCGCACGGACACGCGCGGCGCAGAAGTTGCAAATCGAAGAACGACTCGGTCCCGTCGTTCCACTGAATAGCCAGCTCATTCCCGATCTGCTGGATGTTCTTTGGTTCCAACGCCATAAGGTATCGATCTTAGCGGGATGCGGATCTGGAGAGCAATCTTTCTGCCACAGATTAACACG
>QHRC01000137.1:0-565 GCA_003219995.1 Verrucomicrobiota bacterium | reverse complement strand
AACCTTTGCGCTAGGTAGGGACAGCGCGCTGCGCTGTCGGCGCACGCCGCAGCGCGGCGCCCCTACCATCAATCGGTATTCGTCTCCGATTCACGACGTGTTTTCGATGTTGATCTTTCGCCGAAAATCGCGGTGCCCACGCGTACGAGCGTCGCCCCTTCTTCGACCGCGATGGCGAAATCGTTCGTCATACCCATCGAAAGCTGTGCAAGATCGACATGAAACTCGGTTTGCAGCCGATCGCGCAGCTCGCGCAGTTGCACAAAATATTTCCGCGACGCTTCACCGTCTTCAGCCAGTGGCGGGATCGTCATCAGACCCAAGATCGACAATCGGTTAAGCGCCAGCAGCGACTCCAATTCTTCACGAATAGTGTCTGGTTTGAATCCGAATTTGCTCCCCTCCCCCGCCAGATTGACCTCAAGCAGAATCCGCGGATGCAATCCTTCTTCTTCGGCGATGCGGTTCATGTCTTGTGCGAGCGCAGACGAATCGACGCTGTGGATCATTTCAAAGAGCGGCAGCGCCTGCCGGATTTTGTTTTTCTGAAGATGTCCGACGAAAT
>QHRC01000136.1:7766-13034 GCA_003219995.1 Verrucomicrobiota bacterium | reverse complement strand
GAAGCGGAAGCAAACGCAAACCAGAAGTGATTATTTCCCAAAGGCAGAGCAGTAACGCTACTGCGGCAAGAATCGGATGCATGTTCTGCCTCCATCGGCGCAAACTGCTCCAAAGCACCTGAGCTGGCGCAGTGAGAAGGGCTATGGCGAGAACAGCGCAAAGGAATACGGTGTATGAACGGGTTTCGAGCGCCGGTTCCTTTTTGGAAACAAACAGATGAACAGCAAGAGCGACTGCGACGGCCAACGAAAACGTCAACAGTGTTCGCAAGCGTGCGCCTACCGGAGCGGCCGGAAGAGTCTGGAGGCGTGATTTCACCAAAGGCGGAGTAGTGAATGCATTCTCGTTCCCATTGGAGGGTGTCATCGACTAATAGAAACTTGCGGCTTGAGTTCTTCTACTGCGTTCGTTCGGCTGCGATCATCGTTTTCGAAAGACATGGCGCGTCAGGATCGGCCAGATTCGGTGCCTCCTGATCTGGCTGATCGAACATTTGTCTTCGGCAGCATGAATCTTCGGTGTCTTTCTGGATCAACGCCGCGATTAAGCGAATATCTTCGTCTGGCGAAACCTGTCCGCCGGCGACTGTTTCCACCTGGAGGCTCTTAATCCATTCGTCGCTAACGCCATCAAGATGCATAAATGCGCGTTTAGCCAACGCTTCGGTATCGGTCTCCGGAGCCAGCATCTTCGCGACTTTCATCTCCCTACCCGCCGTGTGGACCGACTCCTCAGCCAATCTGACGCTTGGTACGTAGCGCAAACGCGCGAGGGCGGCGGTGTTCAGTTCGGGTGTTGAGGCGAGATATTTCTTTTCAACCGCGAGAAGCGCGGCAGTCTTCGGGTTGGTTTCGACCCACTTGGCGCCTTTCAACAGGGCACGTGTGGCTGCCGCTGCTCTATGTGGATTGGCGTCGACCCATTTGCCGTTAGCGATCACCTCGCAGCAATATTCGCTGGCGTAGGGCTCGTCTACTATCTGGTCGGCAATGTTTCTCACCTTCCCCTCCGCTATTAGCAAGCTACCGATCGGTTCGGCGTTGCAGACGGCGTCAACTTCGCCTTTGTCGATTGCCAGACCTAATTCACCGGCCGGAAGAACTTTCCAGGTAATATCTTTTCCCGCATCAATTCCGTGGGTTCCGAAGACACGGTTCGCGAAGACGAAGGGTGGCGTGCCCATTCCCGGCACACCAATCCGCTTGCCTTTCAGATCCTGAATTGTGTGAATATTTGTTTTCACGCCTGCTTGGACACGCAGACATCCGCGGTGAATGCCGGCGAGGAACCTTACATCCAAGCCTTGTTCGATCGGTTTGAGGAAATACATCACCAAATGATGGGTGATGTCGTAGCTGCCAAGCGCTAGTGCGTCTTTATAAGTGGCCCAATTGCATTTCACCAGTTCAGGCTCGAGTCCCTCCTCCTTGAAAAAGCCTTTCTCGTAAGCGGTATCGGCGCTTCGCAGGTCAACCCGACGTAGCCGACACGGACCTTATTTGAATGAGGAGCGCTGGAAGCAGGATTTTTCCTGCAACCGGCCAGGAGCAAAACGGTGAACGCGGCGGCGGTGATAAATTTTTGGAAAATCATTTCGTATTCAAAGGTTTTAGAAATAGCGCAATAAGTGCTGCCTATGGAAGCAGAACCTTTGCCCTCGATCAAGCTAGTTGATTGCATTTGGCCACCCCGCCGGACATTATCTATTTTCCGATGCAGGACCCCTTGGACATCCGCCATCTGCGCTATTTCCTCGCGGTCGCCGAGGCTGGAAGTTTTAGCCGGGCGGCCGATCGGCTCGGAATTTCGCAGCCCAGTGTTTCACAGCAGATGCGAGATCTGGAGGCGGGTCTCCGCGTGCCTCTTTTTCAGCGCCGTGGAAAGCGGATTCTGCTTACCCCGCGAGGTCTGATTTTCCAGGAGCACGCCCGCGCGATCCTTCATCAGCTGGAGAATTTTCTTCAGGAACTGAACAGCGAACCCGGACAATTACGCGGCGCACTTCGTTTGGGTGTTATCCCGGTGTTAAACGTCCCGCTCGTGCCGCACCTCCTCGGCCTTTTTACCGCCGATCATCCTGCGATTAGCATCGCGGTCGAGGAAATCTCATCCACCGAGATCGAGACGGCGCTGGAAGAAGGCCGGATGGACGTCGGGCTCGGCTTCCTCACCCGTCACTCTCCGAACTTGCGCTACGAGCGCCTTTGCACGGACGAATTCGCCTTAATCGTTGCCCAGAACCACCCCTGGGCAATTAGGCGGGTGATTCATTTTTCGCAATTGCACCAGCAACGCCTTCTCCAATTGCCGGATACTTTCGTGATGCGCAGGATGACGGATGAAATTTGCAGAAAACACCAGGTCCGTCCTCACATGGTGGCCGAGATCAACGCCATTGAAACATTGCTTCGCTCGCTCGCGCCTTTGCAAGCGGCAACGTTGATGCCGAAGATTGCATTGCGAGGGAGAGAGAGCCTGAAATTAAAGGCGATCCGACTGCAGGGAAAAAAGCTCGGACTGGATATCGGGCTTTTACGGCTGAGCGATTCGGCCGCAAACAGCGCGGTGGCCGCATTCACCAGTCTTGCTAAGGCGACCGTTCCGAAAATGATCAAACGCTAAAGCTGCAATCGTCGCCGGCCGGGGCCGTTGGTCTAGAGCAGCTGATACGGATCGACATCTACCGTCACAGTGACGTCCTCTGGGAATGGCAATTTATCCAGAGTCTCACGCACCAGCCGGCTCAAGCGCATGATCGCGTCGCCGCGGAGCAAAATGTGAAAGCGAAATTGCCCTTGTAATTTCTCTAGCGGCGCCGGCGTTGCATCGCTCAGAATGAATTCAGGTCCGAGGGCTTCCTTCAAACGCCGTGTCAAAGTTTCGGCGGAGAACTTTGCTCGTTCTTCGTGGGCCGAGCGCACCGTGATCAATATCGCGTGCTTGAACGGCGGAAAATCGCAACGCTCGCGAAATTCGAGTTCCTGCTGAAAATAACCGGCGAAATCGTGGTGCCGCGCAAATTGAATGGAAGGACTGAACGGCGTGTAGGTCTGGACGAACACTTCCCCCGGCGTTTCGCCCCGGCCGGCGCGTCCGGCCACCTGTGTGAGCAATTGAAATGTTCGCTCGCCCGCGCGGAAATCCGGCAGGTGCAGGGCGAGATCGGCGTTGATGATCCCGACCAGTGTGACGTTCGGAAAATGCAGACCTTTCGCGATCATTTGCGTCCCGACCAGGATGTCGATCTTGCCGGCGCGAAAACTTAGCAACGTTTCGCGATAAGCCTCTTTGCGCGTCATTGAATCTGCGTCCATTCGCCGAACGGCCGCTTTTGGAAAAAGATGCGCGACAGTCGATTCAACCTTCTCCGTGCCAAATCCCGCATAAATAAGTGCATCCTTCCCGCAGGCCGGGCATTTTTTCGGGACCGCGGCGGTATGCCCACACAAATGACAGCTCAACCGCGCCATATGCCGATGAAAGGTGAGCGCGACACTGCAGTTGGGACAATCGCGCGCTTCGCCGCAATTGCTGCAGAGCAACGATGTGGAAAAACCGCGACGATTCAAAAACAAAATTGTTTGCTCGCGTCTTTCGAGGCGATCGGCGATGGCGCTCCGTAATTTCTCCGATAAAATTGCGGCCGCCTTTTCTTTCCGCCGCTCCTGCCGAAGATCGACAATGCGCATGAGCGGCATCTGGCGCTCGTCTATCCGCTGAGTCAGGGTCGCCAGTTGATATTTTCCGGTCATCGCATTGTGATAACTCTCGAGCGACGGCGTGGCGCTACCGAGCACGACGGCGCACTTGTCGATCTTCGCGCGAAGGACCGCGACATCGCGCGCGTGATAACGCGGCGCTTCCTCCTGTTTGTAGGTGTTTTCGTGTTCTTCATCAACAATGATCAGCCCGAGGTTCTTGAGCGGCGCGAAAACGGCGCTGCGCGCGCCAATCACGATCCGCGCCCGGCCCGAATTTATCTTTTGCCATTCATCGTGACGTTCGCCTTCGGACAAGTGGCTGTGGAGAACGGCCACCGCCTCCGGCGCTTCCGCGAAACGGCCTTTGAAACGCTCGACCGTCTGCGGCGTCAGCGAAATTTCCGGGACCAGGACAATGGCGCTGCGCTCGTGTTCGATGGCAGCACGAATTGCCTGCAAATAAATCTCGGTCTTGCCGCTACCGGTGACGCCGTGCAACAAAATCGGACGCGCACTTTCCGGAGCCTCGAGTGCGTCGGCGATCTGTTTCAACGCGATGGCCTGCTCGGCATTAAGTTCGAGATTGATCGTCTCGATAAATTTTTCGTCCCCATGCGGGTCGCGCTCGACGGCCTCTTCATGGAGTTGGACAAGGCCGCGTTTAACGAGCGCGCGCAAAGTTTGATTGTCGAGTGAGGTCTTTCGGAGGAGCTGCGCCGCGGGTACGGGCGCCTCCAAGTTCGCAATCGCTTCGAGCAGCTCGGCCTGTCGTGGCGCGCGTTTTTTTAGCTTTTCGACTTCCTCATCGTCGATCTTTCGCGCCGTGCGCACGAACAATTGCTTCTTCCAGCCGATCTTCGCTTTGCGGATGACCTGCGGGAGCAGGCTGCGCATGACAGTTTCGAGCGGGCAACAATAGTACGCGCTCATCCATTTCGCGAGATCGAGCAGGTTCTGGCTGATGACCGGCGCGTCGCCCACGATCGCTTCGATCGGCCGAATTCCTTCGACTGCGCTTTGCTCGAGCGTGGCAACGACGGTGGCGAGGGCAGATTTGTCGCGAAATGGAACCCGCACCCGCGAGCCGACGCCAACGCCGGCCGCCAATGTTTCTGGCACCATATAATCGAGCTCGCGGTGGATCATGCGGTCGATAATTACCCGGATGTAGCTGGGCTTCATCATGCTATTACAGCGAAATTGAATTGATCGGCGGAACGATACGTGGATTGATGCTGCCCGTGATCCGCTTCCTCTTCAAACTGATCCTTTGCGTGTTGCTCGCGCTGACGGTGGGTTTTGGTTATCTCGCCGCGCAATCGGGAGATCCGTTCTACACGGTTTACGAATGGATCAGCCCGGCCCGATTTCAACAATACGATAAGCTAATTGCGGCGGTCGCGGCGCGACATCGTCTCGATCCAATGCTCGTGAAAGCGGTGGTCTGGCGCGAGAGTCGCTTCGATCCGGAAAAATATGGGACGGCGGGCGAGCGCGGCCTTATGCAAGTGAGCCAGAAAGCAGCCAACGAATGGGCCCATGAAAACAGGATCGATAATTTTCGTG
>QHRC01000136.1:5743-7722 GCA_003219995.1 Verrucomicrobiota bacterium | reverse complement strand
GCGCCGCGCCCTCGATCATTGGACGATTCAGCCAGAACCGCTCGCTTTCGCGCTTGCTGAGTACAATGCCGGAGCCAGCCGTGCGCAGCGATGGGCTGCTGGAAATGAGACCGCCGTCATTTCGAAGAAGGACTTCCTTCGCCATGTCGATTTCCCTGGCACGCGCAAATACGTTGAGTCGATTATCGAGCGCTACGACTTTTACAAACGCCGCGGCCGAATGTGAGTTCTGTAGTTACGGCAGTGAATGTCGACGCAATCGAAATGTTGGCTAATCGTTGGAGTGAATGACGAAAGCGCAAATCGCGGAAGTTCTGTCGGAGATCGCGACGTTGCTTGAACTAAAGGACGAAAATCCCTTCAAGATTCGCGCCTACGCGAACGCCGCCCGATCAATCGAAACCTGGGGCGGTAATCTCGCCGATTTACAGGACGAGGAAGCGCTTGCGAAAATTCCTGGGATCGGCAAAGCGATCGCGGCCAAAATCAGGGAGTTGGCGTCGACCGGTTCGCTGAAATATGTCGAAGAATTGCGCGCGGAATTTCCGGCGGCGATTCTCGAATTGTTTTCAATTCCGGGCCTCGGCGCCAAAAAAATCAAGGTGCTTTACGAGCGATTGAAAATTAGCTCGATCGAGCAGCTGCGCGAGGCTTGCGCGTCGGGTCGGGTCGCAAAATTGCCTGGATTCGGTGAAACGACGCAGGAGAAACTTTGCCAGGCCATCGAGCGACGGGCGAAGCACGCCGGCTCGTTTCAATTCGGGCAGATCGCAAGCGAAGCCGAAACCCTTCGTGCTGATCTCGCGGCGCAGCCGGACGCACTTCAGGTCGATCTTGCCGGAAGCTACCGCCGGCGAACAGAAATTGTGCGCGATGTCGATCTTGTGGTGGCCGCGAAAAAGCCGGAAAGGATCACGCAATTTTTCATCAAGCACCCCCTGGTGGAATCACTCATCGCGCAGGGATCGACCAAGACGAGTGTCCGGCTTCGTTCCGGGATCCAGTGCGACCTGCGGGTCGTTAGTTTGGCTGAATATCCGTTTGCGCTGAATTACTTCACCGGCAGCAAAGAGCACAACATCGAGATGCGCGGCCGCGCGTTGCAGCGCGGTTGGACGCTGAACGAATACCGCCTCGCCCCGGCTCCGCCTGATCCCGCTGCGCGAAAGAAAAGATCGACCATCAGGATTCCGCGCGTTCGCGACGAAGCCGGACTTTATCGCGCTCTTGATCTCGATTTCATTGCGCCGGAGCTGCGCGAAAACTGCGGTGAATTCGACGCGGCGGAAAAGCATTCGCTGCCGCGCTTGATCGAGCGGGTAAATCTACGCGGCACATTTCATTGTCACACCGTCGCTAGCGACGGGCATAACACACTCGAGGAAATGGCGCGGGCTGCGCAAGAACTCGGCCTCGAATATCTTGGCATCGCCGAGCACAGCCGCAGCTCGGTCCAGGCACACGGCCTCGACAAAGCAAAACTACGTGCCCAAGTCGCCGCGATCCGAAAATTAAACAAAACCTTCAACGGCTTTCGTTTGTTCGCCGGCGTCGAATGCGACATTCTTCGTGACGGCTCCCTCGATTTCGAAGACGACATTTTGTCCGAGCTCGATTTCGCCGTCGCGTCGGTCCATTCCGTTTTCAATTTGAGCGAAGCGGAAATGACCCGGCGAATCACTCGCGCGCTGCAAAATCCGTTCGTCACCATGCTGGCCCATCCAACCGGTCGACTGCTTTTGAAACGCGATCCCTACGTTGTCGATGTGCCGGCGCTGCTTGATGCAGCCGCGGTGACCGGGACGTGGATCGAGCTGAATGCCGCGGCCAAGCGGCTCGATCTCGACTGGCGGTGGTGGCCGCTGGCAAAACAAAAAGGAGTAAAATGCGTGATCAATCCCGATGCGCACCGCGCAGAACGGTTACAGGATTTGTGGTTCGGCGTCGGTATTGCGCGTAAAGGCTGGCTGACGAAATCC
>QHRC01000136.1:497-5708 GCA_003219995.1 Verrucomicrobiota bacterium | reverse complement strand
AATTGCCTGCCTTTGGCAAAAATCGAAGCCGAGCTCGCGCGCAAACGCCGCGCTCACAGCCTGCGCTGATTCCTTGACTGAGACTGGCCGGAATCGGACGATAGGCGCCCATTCGAGGGTGTTATGCTTGCGATTACCAAACCGCCGGGGCCGAAGGCTGCGTTGGCAGTTTATGCTGCTTTGTATCTCGATCCGTTGCGTGCTCTCACCCGCGCGGTGCGCAAGTACGGCGACGTCGTGCATCTGCAAATCGGCAAGCGACATGATTTTTTGCTCAATCATCCCGATTACGTGCGGGCAATCTTACTCGACCAGGAGGGCGTGCGTCGCTCCGTGCACCGGCCTCTCCAGCGTATCCTGGGCCAGGGACTGTTGACGAGTCGCGGCAAGATCCACCGCAAACAGCGAGCGCTGCTGCAACCGGTTTTTCATAAACAGTGCATCGCTGCGCTCAGCGAGGTGATGGCGCGCGAAATCGCCCGTTGGAGCGATCGATGGCGGGATGGCGCCACGGTAGAGATGGCCGAGGAAATGACCCGGCTCACCATGTCGATCACGGGTAAAACATTGTTTAATGTCGATCTTGAATCGGAGGCGGTTGAGGTGCGCGATGCGTTTGTTACGGTCTTGACGGCAACCCGCTTCAATAACCTGCTGCTGGTTAGCAAAGTGCTCGAAAAACTTCCGTTGCCCGCGAACGATCGTTTCCGGCGCGCTGCCAAACGGCTCGACGAATTCATTTACCAGATGATCGCTGAGCGCCGCACCGGCGCGGCCGATCACCCAGATCTACTTTCCGTGCTTGTGCGCATGAGCAAGGAATCGCCAAAAAAAATGAACGACCGGAAAGTGCGAGACCAGATTCTCACATTTTTCTTGGCTGGACACGAAACCATCGCCAGCGCGATGATGTGGACGTGGTACTTGCTGGCGGAAAATCCGGGCCCGACCAAAAAATTGCACGCCGAACTTGATGAGGCGCTCAAAGGGGAGTTGCCGTCTGTAAACGATCTCGATAAATTATCCTACGCCAGAATGGTGTTCGCCGAATCGATGCGTGTTTACCCGCCGGTTTGGATCATGGGCCGGCATGCGCTGCGCGATGTGAACGTAAACGCTTGGATCATTCCAAAGGGATCCTACGTCCATGTCAGCCAGTTCCTTCTCCACCGCGACGCTCGGTATTTTCCTGACCCGGAACGTTTCGATCCCGAGCGCTGGACGCTGGAAGCGACGGCAGCGCGTCCGAAATTTTGTTATTTTCCCTTTGGTGGCGGAAACATGCAATGCATTGGCGAAGGTTTTGCCTGGACGCAGGGCATGCTGATGATCGCGATCCTGGCGAAGCGGTGGCGGATGCAAGTTGTCCCTGGCCATCGAGTGGAACTCGAACCGCAACTCACGCTCGGCTCGCGTTACGGCATGCCCATGATACTCAAGCGGCGAAGGTGACCGTCGGCTATTGTGCGTCGGGCATTGCGTCCCGTTGCGGCAAAAACATTGTCAGGCACTTGCAGGCGCCGCCGGCCTTCAAGAATTCCGTCATCGCCAATTCGTGGCACCGATAACCGCGTTCCCGGAGCATCGTCACGAGCTTTGGCGCACCTTCCGGCAAAACAATGTCGCGGTCGAGCACGACCGCGTTGCAGGAAAAATGCGCCGCCTCTTCGGGGACAACATCGACAAGCTGCGGCACATGCTCACGGATCGCGCGCTGGCCGTATTCATCGAACGCCGCCGAAAACCAAACGGCCCCGCCGTCCGGTAACGGACAAAAGCATGTGTCGAGATGATAAAAACGCGGATCGACCAGCTCGACCGAAATGACGAGGCAGCCAAGTATGTCCGCGACCGCGCGATGTGATTTGATGTCGGAGCGGAATTTGTAACCGCAAAACAATACGTCACCACTGAAGAGGGCGTCTCCTTCGCCTTCAAAGTAATAATCTTCGGGCAGCCACGAAATTTGGTAGCTGTGCTCCTCCATCCAGCGGGCAAAATGCGGCGCTTCGCCGGCGCGCTCCTTGTGCCGGAAATTGCTCGGAATAAATTTTTCCCCGACGGCGAGGCCGGCATTCGCGGTGAAAACCATATCGGGCAATTTCGGTTGCGGCTTTACCAATTCGATCTTGCAATCGAGTTTCGACAAGGTGGCGCGCAAATCCTTCCATTGCTTTTGGGCCAGCGCTGCTTCGGCACCTCGTGCCCGACTCATCCATGGATTGATTTCGTACTCGATTCCGTAATGGTCCGGCGGGCACAAAAGCAGGTCGCGCATAAGATCGACAATTTACTTGCGAAGCATTTCGGAGCTACGTCTTGTCGCCATCCCGCGCCGGCGCGGCATCGAGCTTCGCCAGGCAATCCGTGAGTTCGCGCAGAAAGGCCTCGACGTCGGTAACCAATCCCACCGCCTGGAAGCGGTTGCGCTCAGTCAATTTCGACACGCTCACCGGATTGATATCGATGTAAAACGTCTTCACGTTCGCCGGCAGCAAACTCTCCACCGCCAGGGAATGCAACATTGTCCCCATCATCAACGCAATCGTCACCCCGGTGATCTTTTCACGCATCGCCTTTTGCGCCTCGATTGCGTCCGTGATCACATCCGGCAGCGGCCCGTCGTCGCGAATCGAACCAGCCAGCACAAATTCCACCCCGTGCCGCACGCAACTGCACATGATCCCACGCTGCAACACACCGATCTCGACTGCGCGCGCAATGCTTCCTGCCTCGCGGATCGCGTTGATTGCCCGGATATGATTTTCATGACCTGCGTCGTCCAGACCTCCGCGATCGAGATTAATCCGCTGCGGCCTACCGAAGAGCACATCCTCGATATCGCGCATGGCCAGCGCGTTGCCCGCAAATAAAAGATCGACATATCCCCATTCGATCAATCTTTCCAAATACTCGGCCCCGCCGGTGTGGATCACGGTCGGCCCCGTTACGACCAGAATTTTTTCTCCCGTCTCGCGCGCGCGTTTGAGCTCGCGCGCCATCGCGCGAATCACCGCGCTCTTCGGCTGCTCGATGGAAACATTCGACATGAATTCGAAGACTTCGGTGCGCCTGGTCGATCGCTGGATCGGCGCCACCCGAATGCCTTGATGACCAACCACGATCTTCATTCCTTTACGCACTTCGTAAAATTTTACAGCTGTGGCCCGCTGAGAAGCATTGTCCACTGCAATCGCGCTGTCCATGATCGCGGGCCGCACTTCGATTTCTTTGCCATCGAGAGTGACGAAGGTTTGCTGATTAGTCGTGATATAAAAGTTGGCCGGGAAAACGCCGTCGGCCGGCGCGGACGCGAGCTGCACATCACCCTTTTCCACGACTTCGGCGCCGTGCTGGCGCAAACGCAGGACCAGCTCATCGAGTGTCTCGTGAGTCGGTCCCGAGACTTCAATCCGGGCGAAACTTTGGTCGACGCGCTGTTGGCCGATCTTGATCTGGTCGATTTTGAAAGTACCGCCGGCGCGGAGGATCTCATCGAGCACCTTCGGCAGAATCAGCGAATCGATGATGTGTCCGCGCAGCTCGATTGTTTCGGAAAACATTTGCAAACTTAAGCGATGAAATTTGAGTGCGCCAATTGCGCAAGTCGTTTCCTAGATCGACATATTCCACGATCGATATGCAAAAACCAACCGTCCGCGGCCCAACCCCGAGTCGAAAGGCGCACCTTACCTTGCGGGAAAGATTGAACCGCAAATTCAAACCGGCGCCGCCCTTGCCCGTCGACGAGCCTGCGTGGAAAAAGAAGCGTTTGCCGCGCACAACGGGAGATTGAGCGATGGCCGGCGCTGAAAACCTGTCTGCGCTTGCCTCGAAAATCTCAGCCGTGCTCGCGGTGAAGTCTGAGATTTTTATCACTCACCCCGCGGAGCTCATGATTTTGCGGTCACTGACTGACAGTGATTTGCGCAATTTTGCCGTGGAACACGGCTGGCGCACGGTGCGCCGCCTAGGCGGACGTCAAATCGAATTCTATAACGATGCGAGCACGCGCGGACTGTAGCGGCCCCCTATGAGCGCCGGATGGAATGGCCCGGCGGTCATAGACCGCCGCTACAGATTATGATTGCGAAAAAAATCCCGTGAGTGGACTGGTTGTGGCTGCGGTCGCCAACTTTTCTGCCAAACCGATCTCACGCGCCTCACGACCAGCTTCGATCGCTTTGCGAAAAGCTTTCGCCATTCGAATGGGATCAGTGGCGATGGCGATCGCCGTGTTCACTAGCACCGCGTCGGCGCCCATTTCCATCGCTTCCGCGGCCTGGCTCGGCGCGCCGAGTCCGGCGTCAACAACGACTGGAACGGTCGCCTGCTCGATGATAATCTCGATCTGCGGGCGCGTCTCGATTCCGCGGTTGCTGCCGATTGGCGAACCAAGCGGCATAACGGTCGCGGTGCCTACATCCTGCAACCGCTTCGCCAGAACGGGATCGGCGTTGATATATGGGAGAACGGTGAATCCTTCCCTCACCAAAATCTCTGCCGCGGCCAAAGTTTCCACGGGATCGGGAAGCAGGTAGCGCGGGTCGGGATGGATCTCGAGCTTCACCCAGGTCGGTAAACCGGCACTGGCCGCCAATCGCGCCAGACGCACGGCTTCGGTGGCGTTGCGTGCACCGCTCGTGTTCGGCAAAAGAAGAAAGAGCTGCGGATCGATAAAATCGAGAATATTCGCAAAAGGATCGCCTTTGCCGGAAAGATCGGCCCGACGCAAAGCGACCGTCACAATCTCCGTTCCACTCGCCATGAGCGCGTCGCGCATCAGCTCGTTCGAGGCGAATTTGCCCGTGCCAACAAGCAATCGCGAGGCGAACTCGCGATCCGCAATCTTTAGCTTGGAAGGCTTGTCTGACATCGATTTAGAATACCAGAATCTAAGAAAGACGCATTTTGCATTTTCCGGAACTTGTCGTTGAAGTGTGAGCGCTTTCGCTAATCTTTCTTGGATGCAAACTGTGACGCTTAATCCCAGCGAAATTGAAATCTTGGATCGACAAGATCCATTAAGTGAAAGGGACGGAGGCTTTCAAAAGCTTCTGGTCGATCTTCAATATTCGCTCAACAGGTAAACCGGAGCGCTCTCCCTCAGCGACGAACACGAAGAAAAAATCCCACGCTACGCCTTTGACTACAAGAATGGCGGGTGGGAGGATCGCTTGAAAGGCATCTTCTCTCGCACACTCGGCCCCA
>QHRC01000136.1:0-457 GCA_003219995.1 Verrucomicrobiota bacterium | reverse complement strand
CCATGGTTCGAATCCGAGAGCCGATCGCTCAAGAGCTATTTGAGTTTTTTGCGCACGACTTTCGTCTCGGCGACTGCGTGGCGGGAATGTCGCAACTCGCTGACAGCTGCGTCGATGTTACCGTCACATCACCTCCCTATAACTTAGGAGTCAAATATTCAAAGTATTCGGACAAAGAAAACCGAGAATCATATCTGGAGTGGTGCGAAAAATGGGCCGCAGGGATTCGGCGCGTTTTAAAAGCCGAAGGTTCGCTTTTTCTCAATATTGGGTCCGCTCCATCAAGCCCGATGCTGCCGCATGAACTCGTCTTGCGTTTGCGCGACGTATTCGTCTTACAAAATGTAATTCACTGGATCAAATCGATCACAATTGAAGATCGTAAGGGCGAGGTTCGCTCATATGGACATTTCAAACCGATCAGTTCGAAGCGATTTCTAAACGATTGTCACGAATA
>QHRC01000135.1:4326-18315 GCA_003219995.1 Verrucomicrobiota bacterium | reverse complement strand
TTTCATTTTCACACCTCCTGCCGCCAATGAGACGATTGCCGCCAAGACAATCGCAAATGTAACGGTTACAATCGCTTTTTGCATTTGTTCGACCTCCGGTTGAAATCTCGTTAGATCGAAATCTTCTAACAATAAGCTTTCGCTTGTATGCCTCAAAACGGACGCAAAATTCGAGAAAAGATTCTCGCGCTTTTGGCTCGGAAAGATTACCAGCCGCTCGATAAGATCGAGATGGCGCGCAAGCTCAGGCTGGAAAGCGGGGAGCGTGTCGCGTTTCGAAAAATGCTCCGTGAGCTCGAACGCTCCGGGGAGGTCGCACGCATCCGGAAAGATCGCTACGTCCTGCCGGCTGAGGCCGACCTGGTTACCGGTAAGTTGTCGATCCACCAGGCCGGCTACGGATTTCTGACAACGGAAACTTCAGGCCAGCCCGATATTTTTATCGCGGCGGAGAACACCGGCACAGCCATGCATGGCGATCGCGTGGTCGCACGCATCACGCGCGATGCGGTTCCCAGGCGCGCGAAAGATCGGCATGGACGAAGCGAGGGTCGCGTGATTCGAATTTTGGAACGTGCCCACGATACGGTTGTCGGAACTTTACAGCATTCGCGCAACTTTTATTACGTCGTCCCGGATGATCCGCGGCTCGTCCATGATGTTTATGTGCGGCCCGCAGTAGATGGACGGTCACAGACCGCCGCTACAGTGGGCGACAAAGTAGTCGTCCGGCTCGAGTCGTGGGAATCGCGTCACGTCAATCCGGAAGGTGAAATCATCGAAGTGCTCGGACCGGCTGCTGCGTCCGGCGTCGACATGTTGTCGATCATTCGAAAATACGGGCTTTCGCCCGAGTTCCCAAAAGAGGTTGTCGATGAGGCCAGTGGAATTCCAGAAACAGTCGACCGGCGAATGACTGAAGATCGCGAAGATTTGCGAGGAAAGTTCATCATCACGATCGATCCGGATGATGCGCGCGATTTTGACGACGCCATTCACGTCGAAAAACTCGACGATGAGGATTGGCAACTGGGCGTACACATTGCCGATGTCGCTTCGTATGTCGAACCGAACAGCGCGCTGGATGGTGAAGCGCGCCGACGCGGCAACAGCGTTTATTTGCCCGACCGGGTCATTCCGATGTTGCCGGAGCGATTGAGCAACGGGGTTTGCAGCCTGCGGCCGGGTGTCGACCGTCTCACCTACTCGGTTTTCATTCAGTTCGACAAAAACGGTCGGGCAAAAAGCGCGCGCTTTGCGAAAAGCGTGATTCGCAGCGACCAGCGACTGACTTACAAACAAGCTTACGCGATTCTTCAATCGAAACCCGGCGACGAACTGAGCAAACGATTGCACGCCGCCTGGTGGCTCGCATCGCTGCTGCGGCGGAAGCGATTCGAGCATGGCTCGCTCGATCTCGATTTTCCCGAAGTAAAAGTTCATGTCGATCCAACTGGCGTGCCGGTGAAACTCGAGCGGGTGGAAAACGACGAGTCACATCAACTGATTGAGGAATTCATGCTGGCAGCAAATGAAGCGGTGGCGCGCGAGCTCAGGCATCGCTCAACTCCAACCATTTATCGCGTTCACGAAAATCCCGATCCAGAAAAATTGGCGGAGTATCGCGAGTTCGTGCTCAGCTTTAATTACAAAGTAGGCGATCTTTCTCATCGCGCCGAGATTCAGCGCTTTCTCGCGTCGATTCGTGGCAAGCCGGAAGAACAGGCGCTCAAAATCGCTTTGCTCAAAAGTTTGAAACGCGCGCGTTATGGACCACAGCCGCTCGGACATTATGGGCTAGCGAAAGCGAATTATCTGCACTTCACCAGCCCCATTCGCCGCTATGCCGACCTCGTCGTGCATCGCACGCTGGCCGAGCGCAACTTGGGGCCGCGGTCGCGACTCGACATTAACCAAATCTCGTCCATTGCTGATCATATTTCAGAAACAGAGCGCACGGCGGCTGAAGCCGAAATCGAAGCCGTCCGGATGAAAAAGCTCCAGTTTTTTCAGCGCCAACTCGATCTGCGCGATCCGCAGGCGTTTCGCGCAGCGATTGTCGATGTTCGCAATTACGGGCTGGTGGTGGAGTTGCCGGACGTGCTTGTGACCGGCCTTGTTCACGTCTCCGCTCTGACCGATGATTTTTATCTGTTCGATCCAACGCACCGGCGCTTGCTTGGCCGCCGGTCACGAAAACGATTCGCGATAGGCGATCAGGTTCGTGTTTTCGTCGTACGAGTCGATGCGTTCAAGCGGCAGATTGACTTTGCGCTGGCCGATCGAGCAACGACGAAAAAGCCGAGCCAGAAGAAGCGATAACTTTTAACGTAAACGACGGTGGAACCTGCGAAATTGTCGTAATTTTTTGTGCAGAATATTCTTCCCTTTGTGAACGAGAGCAGCGTAAACTCCGCCGTTTCCGAAATGGATAATATCATCGAGGCGAAAGAGCTACAGATCGAACGCAAACATTTTCACGTGGAATTCCGGGAAAATGACCGGGGAAAATTCTTGCGGATTACTGAGGAAGCGCACGGCCGCCGCAACACCATCATCGTGCCAAGCACAGGCGTAGATGAATTCACGGCGGCAATTGGCGAAGTGATCGAAAATGGCGAGCGAGCGCCAGCCTAAGCGCACGATCACAGATTTCGATCTTCTGTAAAGGAAGGCGGCCGTGTCGGCTGCAACGCTCTTGAATCCGTAAGCGCACCTGCCACCACCGCGCGTTGACACTTAAACGCCCGGAACTACTTTGGCGCGTTCGGCGAGCCGATAAATTTTCGCATGTCCAAAAAAACGAAATCCCTCAGGCGCCGGGTGCGCCGAGTGGCAAAGAGGAAGCAAAGATCGACCCGCCTTCGGTCGCCGCGGCGACCTACGGCGCGGCAGGCGTCGAAACGCGGTTCAGGTTTGGGCGTGTCAAAAAAAACGCCAGGTTACGTTTATTATTTTGGCGACGGGCGCGCTGACGGCGCCGGAAACATGAAGCCTTTGCTCGGTGGCAAAGGCGCGAACCTCGCCGAGATGACGCGAATTGGTTTGCCGGTCCCGCCAGGCCTTACGATCACGACGGAAGTCTGCACTTATTTTTACGAACACAGGCGAACCTATCCACCGCAGTTGGAAGCCCAAGTGACGGCGGCCCTGGCAAAAGTCGAGAAGTCGGTCGACAAGAAGCTTGGTGACAAGGAGCGACCGTTGCTCGTCTCCGTTCGCTCGGGTGCACGCGATTCTATGCCGGGAATGATGGACACCATCCTTAATCTCGGCATGAACGACGAAGTGGTTGAGATCGTGGCCAGGCAAACGAGGAACGATCGCTTTGCCTGGGATTCATATCGCCGTTTTCTCCAAATGTACGGAGACGTGGTAATGGGCGTGCAAAAGCGGGCGGGCGAAGATCACGAACCGTTTGAGAGCGTGATCGAGCATTTGAAGGATCAGCGTTATGGTAAGCACGATTTTCCGGATGTGCGATTAACTGTGGCCGACCTGAAAACGCTGGTGCAGCGTTTCAAAGCGCTCATCAAAGAGCGCACCGGGAAGTCCTTTCCACAAGATGCAAAGGAACAGCTTTGGGGCGCGATCGGCGCCGTCTTTGGTTCATGGATGAACGACCGGGCGATTGTTTATCGCCGCAAATACGGCATCCCGCGCGAGTGGGGAACGGCGGTCAATGTCCAGACGATGGTCTTCGGCAACATGGGAGAAACGAGCGCGACCGGGGTCGCTTTCACCCGCGATCCAGCGAGCGGAGAAAAAGTTTTTTACGGCGAATATCTAATCAACGCGCAAGGTGAAGACGTAGTGGCCGGTGTGCGCACGCCGCATCCGATTGTCGATCTTGCGAAGGAAATGCCGGCCGCGCACAAATCGCTCATGAAAGTGCGCGCACTCCTCGAGCGGCATTTCAAAGACATGCAGGACGTCGAGTTCACGGTCGAAGACAATCGTCTTTACATTTTGCAAACGCGCAACGGCAAGCGCACTGGTCATGCCGCCGTTCGGATCGCGGTCGACATGGTCGAGGAAAAATTAATTACGAAAAAAGAAGCGGTGCGGCGCATTCCAGCGGATTCACTCGCGCATCTGCTCGCACCAATCTTTGATCGACAATCGGCGAGCAGAGCAAAAAAGATCGGGAGCGGTTTGGCAGCCGGACCGGGCGCGGCCTGCGGGCATGTTGTTTTCAGCGCGGAAGAAGCAGTGGCACGTTCCGAAAAAGGCGAAAAAGTGGTCCTGGCGCGGATCGAAACTTCGCCGGAAGACTTGCGTGGCATGATCGCGGCCGAGGGCATTCTCACTGCGCGAGGCGGCGTTTCATCGCATGCCGCTTTGGTCGCGCGTCAAATGGGCAAGGTGTGCGTGTGCGGTGCGAGCGGTATTCAAATCGATTACCAAAAGCGAACGCTTAACGCGGACGGAACAACGTTGAAACAGGGAGATTACATCTCAATCGATGGCAGCGCGGGCGAAGTTTTTGCCGGTGAAGTGACGACGGCGCCATCGGAGATTGTTCAGGTGCTGGTTGATCGATCGCTCGGCGCGAAGAAAAGCGTGACCTATCAAGAGTACGCAAAATTGATGAACTGGGCGGATGAGTTCCGGACTCTCGGGGTGCGCACAAACGCGGACACGCCAGAGCAAGTCACAAACGCGGTCGCGTTTGGCGCGGAAGGCGTCGGACTTTGCCGAACGGAGCACATGTTTTTCGAAGGCGATCGCATCGATGCCATGCGGGAGATGATTCTCGCCGGGACGAAGGAAGAAAGAGAGCGAGCGCTGGCCAAGCTCCTGCCATATCAACGGGCAGATTTCATCGGCATCTTTACGGCGTTGAAAGGCGCGCCAGCGACAATTCGTTTTCTCGACCCGCCGCTGCATGAATTTTTGCCTAGCGATCACGCTCAGCAAAACGAACTGGCGAACAAACTGGGAGTGCCAGTCGATCAAATTTCACGTCGTGTGCACGAGTTGCATGAATTTAATCCGATTGGGCATTGTTTATCCCGAGATTTCCGAAATGCAGGCTCGCGCCGTGTTTGAGGCGGCCGCCGAAGTCCAACGCAAAGGAACCAAGGTCCACCCTGAGATCATGATTCCGCTCGTCGGATTTCCGCGGGAACTCAAACTTCAAATCGACATCGTCCATCGCGTGGCGGACGAGGTCGCGAGGGAAAAAAAGACAAAATTTAATTATCTCGTCGGGACGATGATCGAAATTCCGCGCGCTGCATTAATCGCGGATGAGATCGCGCAGGACGCGCAGTTTTTTAGTTTCGGTACCAATGACCTTACTCAAACGACGCTCGGAATGAGCCGCGACGATTCTGGCAGTTTCTTGCCCGCTTACGCGGAGCTCGACATTGTCGATGCAAATCCATTTGCTTCGATCGATCAAAAAGGCGTCGGCCGTTTAATGGAAATTACGCGCGACCTCGGTCGCAAAACGCGGCCCGACATCAAGCTCGGAATTTGCGGCGAGCACGGTGGCGAACCGACAAGCGTCAAGTTCTGTCACCGGCTTGGTCTGGATTACGTGAGCTGCAGCCCTTTCCGGATCCCGATTGCCCGATTGGCCGCGGCGCAAGCGGCGATCGCGGAGTGATTGTCGATCAAAACGACGCAAAGGCGCAGGCTGACTCAGCAACGGATTACTTCCCTTTTGCGGCTTGAAATGATTGCCAGGCCGCCCAGGCGCGTTCCCAGTCTTGCTTGGCCGCCCAGCACTGCGCTTCCAATAAATGGAAATAGGCAGGCGAATTTAGACGTTCGCTAAAATGGCGCGCGGTTAGCAGTGCATCGTCCGTTCGGCCTCGCTGAACTTGCGCGCGATACAGCGCATAACCGACCGCGTAATTGTCGGGAGTGGAGTAAAAACGATTTTGCAATTCCTCAAGCGACGAATCCGCCGCAATGCGCGGCAACGCGACAGGCTCGCCGTAGCGCTGAGTCAGTTCGTAGGCCGAGCGAAAATCGTTTTGAGCCGCGTAATACTTCGCCAGACCTAACCAAGCATACGAGATCCAACTCGGATGCTGTTTGATCTGATTGGAAAGCTCCTCAACATCACCGCGCTCCGACCAAAGAGTGAAGAGCGCCAGTTTTTCTGGTTCAGTGAATGTTCTCAATTCCGGATCGTTGTTTAAAATCCGCTCGATACCGTGCTGGAACGTGTTTCCGGAAACTCGAACAAGATATGGCAGTACGAGATCGTGCTCAGGAAGTCCGATTTCCTCCATGGTTCTGCTAACCTCCGGGTTTTGCTTTGACGCATTCGTCAGCATGATGGAGAAAATTTCCGCGCGCCGTGGGCCGGCTCTGCGCAATGCCTCTCGCCATGCGGTCACAGCAAGGATTGGATGAGACGGCAGCCAGGCGTTGCCCTCAGCCAATGGAACTTCGAAACCGTTCGGCTCGAGAAAACGTGCGCGTCGAAAATCATCCAGCGCTGCGTCGCGTTGCTTTTCCGCCACTTCCGCGATAGCACGCAAAAAATAAAGCTGCCAATCGAGCGGCGCCCATAATAACGCGCACGTCGTCAGTGAAATTGTTTCCGCGAAATCGCGGCCGCTGTTTGCCTCCGCCGATAATTCCTTGGCGTTCGCGACTCCGACAGATCCGGGCAACGCCATTTTGCCCCGGGCGGCGACAACCCACAATACGCCACTCACAAGTAAGAGGAGACCAACCAACCGGAAAAAGCTCGCAATCCATCGACTCGGTTTTAGTCGCAATGGCCGGTGTAAGGAGAGTCCTAATAAGAAAATAGCGGCAAACGCCGTCCCAATCCGATGTCCGGAAACATCGACTAGTCCATGCAATGCGAAGAGCGTGACGCCAGTCAGCGCCGCCAGTCGAAAGCGCTGGTTTGTTCCCTCTTGCAAAGGCAAGACTCGGCGTATCAAAAGCGCCGCGCCAATGATTGTCAACGCGACCGCAAGCCAGCCCAATTCGCTCCATAACCAGAGCCAATCGCTTTCCGGACGCAAAGCGCGGGCGTCACCGCCCGAAGCAATGCGAAAAATTGCAAACACGGCATCAAAATTTCCAAGGCCGATTCCACACCAGGGTGATGCGCGAATCAGTTGAAAGGTGTCCTGAAAAATGAGCCATCGGAAATCAGATGAAACTCCCATGCCCTCGAGTCCCCGAAGGTGAAATCGTTCCAATGTATCGCCGCCCATAAGCAGAATTACGCTGAGCATAAGCAGCAGGAAAGAAAACCCGAGCGCAATCCGCGCAGGAGAACGCTGCCGAAGCGCACTCAGAGCGATCCAGAGCGCGCTCCCGCCCACCAGAATAACGAAGCCGGCACGCGACAAATTCACGATCAGGCCCGTAATAAGAACGCCGAGCGCAACGATCCAGAGAGGCCAGAGCTTTCTTCCCCGACGAAGATCATCCTGTCCGCATGCAAGCAGAACGATCGCCGTGATCGCAAAGAGATCCGTCGTTTGATTCCGGTTCGGGAATGGCCCGAAGCCACGCTGATTAATCCAAAAAGGAAATGTCGCATGCGCCGAATAAAGCGCGAGGCTGATCGCGCCGAGAACAACGATTCCACTGACGAAAAGTCGCAACTGAAAACGGGCGGAACGGAGCTCGAGTTCCTGAGTGCTTACGAGATAGAGCCAGCTTATTCCGGCGACCAAGCTAATGAGACAACCCGCCGTGATCCACGGCTGCGGCGTGAGAGTGGCTGGGAGCGAAATCGTGAAATCATTGATCATCGCGGTCCGCCACGTCGGTGGGAAAAACCAACGCGCGGGCAGGAACGCGATCGCAGCTACGGCGACAAGCGCAGCGAAAGTGCAGTTCGTGGCGGCGCCTAGTGAAACGCGCGGAGGCCGAATAAGCAGGTACAATCCAAGGACAGCGAGCACGATTCCCTCCGCCCATTTTTGCGTGCCGCCGCCAAGAAAACAGGCCAAGACGGGCAAAAGGCCGACGACGACGGTGCCGGCTACTTGACCCGCCGAAATGTGGCGCTTCTTGCGGTCAGAATGGGAACGCTGCACCGAGTCTCGCATTAGCTGAGGACGATCGTGCTGGTATGTGAATCACTTTTTAGATCGGCAATTAGGAACCGCGCTGAGCGAGGTAACATGGGCATGATGAGCTTACCACGAGTGAAGGCGCGCGCCCATAGTTCCATTCGCGCGTAAAGGCCTTTCCCTGCTTGGAACTGAAACGAAGATGTGAAACTGTCATTTCAGGTCCGAAAAGTCGTGCGGAGCCGCGCGCGACGGTTAGGAACAAATCGCCTTTTTGCCGCGCGAATTTTCTCGCGAATGAAAGCCGACGCACTCAGTTTCCGCCACATCATCAGGCACGGAACTAGCTCTTTTTATGCGCGGTTTCGACTGTCGTGACGCATGCGATTAGCTACGGGAGATTATTTAACAGGGCACGTAGCGCCATCAGCCCGCGACGATAAATCGACGCCGCCCTTCAACGCTTATAAAACCAATGAAACCGATAGTTGCGCATTATCTGAAAACAATTCGTTGCAAAGCCAGGACCATCTTCAGATCGTTGCCCGGGCTACGAACGATGCAGTTCGGAATTGGGATGTAAGAACCGGCGCCGTCGTTTGGCCGCAAGGCCTCGCGAGTTTGCTCGGTTACTGTCAATCTTCCATTCCAACGCAGATCGGTTTTTGGCAAGAGCACGTTCATCCCGAGGACGTCGCGGACGTCATGGCCAGGATTGGCGCAGCTCTCGCCGGCTGCGGCGAGCATTGGAGTGGCGAATACCGGTTTCGCCATTATCTCCACATCCTCGAACGCGCGCTGATATCGCGAAACGGCGAAGGCCGGGCCATCGGTTTCGTCGGCTCGCTTATGGACATCACGGCGAGAAAACAACTACAGGATCAGCTTTGCCGTTCGCAAAAAATGGAAGCCTTTGGCCAGCTGGCTAGTGGCGTGGCGCACGATTTCAGCAATTTCCTCACCACCATTCTCGGCTACAGCGATCTGGTTCTCGCCCAGACCGGCCCGAAAGGAACGGTGGCAAGCCATGTCTCCGAGATTCGGAGCGCCGCCGGCCGCGCTTCCGTTCTTACCGGGCAACTTCTCGCATTTAGCCGCAGGCAGGCGCTTGAGTCACGCGTAGTCGAAGGTAATTCGCTCATTGCGAATCTCGAGCGGTCTGTCCTCCGATTGATCGGCGAAAGCATTCGCATCATTTTCCACCTGCGCGATCCAAAGGAGAGCGCTTACATTAAGGTGGATCCGGGTCAGTTGATTCAGATCCTCCTGAACCTGGCGCTTAACGCGCGTGACGCCATGCCGAATGGTGGTCAGCTCACGTTTGAAACAGCGGTTGTCGATCTTAGCGACGAGAGTAAACCGGCCTTCCTCTGCGGCGATTTCATTCCCGGAGAATACGTTGTGATCAGCGTTACCGACACTGGCGTCGGCATGAACGACAAAGTCAGGGCACATCTGTTTGAGCCCTTTTTTACAACAAAAGATCGCGGCAGCGGGCTGGGCCTCGCCACCAGTTATGGCATCGTCCATCAAAGCGGTGGCCATATCCGCGTCGAAAGCGAGGAAGGAAAAGGTACCACCGTGCGAATTTACCTGCCGAAAGTTCCTCCGCCGCCGTCGCCTTACCACAAACCAAGCCGGAAGAAACCGCCTACCGGCAACGAAACCATTCTTGTCCTAGAAGATGACATCGGTGTCCGACACATGTCGGTCCGCGTTCTTCGCAATCTCGGTTACCAAGTGATCGAAGCTGCCAATGGCGATGACGCTCAGCGTTTGATCGGAAAAAATTCGGGCCGGCGAATTCATCTCTTGCTGACCGACATGGTCATGCCGCAAATGAGCGGCCGTTTTTTCGCTGATTGGCTGCGCAAAGTCAGCCCGCGCACCAAAATTGTTTTCGTTTCGGGCTATCTCGAGGAGCTAATGCAGCCGGAAGACAAGATTGATAATGGAATGTTCTTTCTGCCCAAGCCCTTCGACGCCGAGCAACTCGCCCAAACAATCCGCCATGTCCTCGACACCTGAGCTGTAACGGCCAACGGCCCTGGCGGCAGAACAGCTCGGTCTTTCCCTCGCGACCAATGTCGCAGTTGTCGATTGTCAGTCTTACGCGAACATTCACAGCGCGTGATCACTCTCAAAGAAATCGAAGCGGCGCGCGACCGTATCAAAGGCGCGGTTTTTCATTCTCCCTGCCCCGCGTCGATTCCGCTGAGCGAGATCACCGGCATGGAAATTTTTTGCAAGCTCGACAATTTGCAACGCACCGGGAGTTTCAAGGAACGCGGCGCCCGCAACGCGCTTGCGCAACTTTCTGCCGAGCAGAAGAAGCGCGGTGTGATCGCGGCTTCGGCTGGCAATCACGCCCAGGCGCTGGCTTATCAGGGAAAATTGCTCGGCATTCCGGCGACTGTGGTCATGCCAAAATTCGCGCCGCTCATTAAGGTCAACAATTGCCAGAAGCTCGGCGCAAATGTCGTGTTGCACGGCAAAGATTTTGCCGAAGCCAAAGCGCGCGCACACGAAATCGCGAAAGAAAGAGATCTGGCTTACATTGACGGATACGATGATCCGGCCATTATCGCCGGACAGGGAACGATGGGCCTTGAGATCATTGACCAGGTCCCAGACGCCGACGCTGTCATCGTGCCGGTCGGCGGCGCAGGTCTGATCGCCGGCGTTTCCCTCGCCATTAAAACTTTGCGGCCGAAAACGAAGATCATCGCGGTCGAAGCAGAAAACGTGGCCAGCTTTTCGGCCGCCCTTGAAGCGGGCAAACCGACCAAGATCGCGCTGCACCCGACCCTGGCTGATGGTCTAGCTATTCCGCAAGTCGGCGCAAATGGATTCGAAATCGCGCAAGCGCGTGTCGATAAAACCGTCATCGTGACCGAAGAACAAATCGCGATCTCCATTTTGCGCATGGTCGAGCTGGATAAAGGCGTCGTCGAAGGCGCGGCTGCCACTCCGCTCGCGGCTTGTCTTTCCGGAAAACTAAAAAGATTCGCAGGCAAACGCGTTGTTCTTCTGCTTTCCGGCGGAAATATCGATCCAAATGTTTTGAGTCGCGTGATCGAGCGCGGCCTTGTTGCCGATGGCCGCCTTTGCCGTTTCACCGCCGTCATTAGCGACCGTCCCGGTGGTCTGGCCGATCTCGCCACCCGCATCGCCTCCACCGGAGCGAGCATCAAACAAGTCGTGCACGATCGCGCATTTGGGAGTTCGGATGTTTCCGCCGTGCATGTTCGTTGCACGGTCGAGACGCGACATCATCAGCATCTCGCCGAGTTGCACGCCGAATTGAAAAGCCACGGCGTCGAAACCTACGACACCAAATAGTCTGTAGTCGCCCCGCTCTGTCGGGGCGTCGGGTCGAGGTCAAGAACACGGCGACAGAGAGCCGTGGCTACAAACTTGAAGCGCAGGTCACGTTCCGTAGTCTCTTCCCGATGCAAGTGCGCGAAATAATTTCTCATTCGGATTCCTTCGCGCGTCGCCACATCGGTCCGAACGACGAAGAGATCGCCGCAATGCTGCGCGCGCTCGAATTCGACAATCTCGAACGCTTGATCGACGCGACCGTGCCAAGAAATATCCGCCTCGATCGAGAATTGGATTTGCCTCAAGCCAAGTCGGAGACCGAAGCGCTGGCCGAGTTGCGCGCCCTCGCCTCAAAAAACAAAGTCGCGCGCTCGTTTATCGGCGCTGGCTATCACGATTGCATCACTCCGCCGGTCATTCAGCGCAATATTCTCGAAAATCCGGGCTGGTACACCGCCTACACGCCTTACCAGGCCGAGCTCGCGCAAGGCCGGCTCGAAGCGCTGCTCAATTTTCAAACGATGATTGTCGATCTTACGAAGCTCGATATCGCGAACGCGTCACTGCTCGATGAAGCAACGGCCGCAGCCGAAGCGATGACGCTCTGTCACGCCGTCGCTTCCGGCCGGAAAACTTTCTTCGTGGCCGAGAATTGCCATCCGCAAACCATCGAAGTCGTGCGCACGCGCGCAAAACCGCTCGGCATCGAAGTTAAGATCGACAATCACGCGCGGTTCAAACTCGACGAGACTGTCTTCGGCGCACTGGTGCAATATCCTGCGACCGACGGTGCGATTTATGATTATACTGGATTCGTCAGGCAAGCGCACGATGCCGGCGCGCTCGTCGTCGTCGCGGCGGACATTCTCGCGCTCACTTTGCTGAAGCCGCCAGGCGAGTTCGGCGCCGATGTTGCGGTTGGCAGCACACAACGGCTCGGTGTTCCGCTCGGGTTTGGCGGACCGCATGCCGCCTACTTCGCAACGCGCGATCAATACAAACGACACATGCCTGGTCGTCTGGTCGGCGTTTCCCACGACGTCGAAGGCCGACCTGCTTATCGCCTCGCCTTGCAAACACGCGAGCAACACATTCGTCGCGATAAAGCCACGAGCAACATTTGCACGGCGCAAGTTCTTCTCGCCGTTATCGCGTCGATGTATGCGGTGTATCACGGCCCGCGCGGCTTGCGTGCGATCGCGGAGCGAATCCATCGGCTAACGGGCAAACTCGCTTTCCGCCTGAAAAGCCTCGGCTTTAAGATCGCGCACGAAAATTTCTTCGACACGGTTTGCGTCCAGGTCGAATCAAGCGCCACGATTTTGGAACATGCACAAAAAGCGGGCTACAATTTGCGCGAGCTCGGACCAGGCGCGATTAGCATTTCATTCGACGAGACGACCAGCGATCGTGATTTCCAAAAAATTACCGCGATCTTCGAATCCGGTGGTAACCCAGACGTCCCGCCTCTCCCTGCGACAGCCGAGCCCGCTGGGTTACACATCCCGCAGTCCGCCATCCGCAATTCTGAATTCCTCGCCCATCCCGTTTTCAACACGCACGACACAGAAACGGAAATGCTGCGCTACCTAAAACGATTGGAATCGCGCGATCTTTCTCTGACCACGTCGATGATTCCGCTCGGCTCGTGCACGATGAAGTTGAACGCTACTGCAGAAATGTTCCCGATTTCTTGGCCGGAGTTTGCGAAACTGCATCCGTTTGCGCCGGCCTATCAAACGGCCGGATACATCGAGATGTGCCAACAGCTAGAGGAATGGTTGATGGAAATGACGGGGTTTGCCGCGGTTTCGTTGCAACCCAATGCCGGTTCGCAAGGTGAATACGCGGGTTTGCTCGCCATTCGCGAGTTTCATACCTCGCGCGGCCAAGCGCATCGCAACGTTTGCTTAATTCCAACTTCTGCGCATGGGACAAATCCGGCGAGCGCGGTCATGGCCGGATTCAAAGTCGTTGCGGTAGCGTGTCTCAAAGATGGAGATGTCGATCTTGCCGACTTGCGCGCGAAGGCAGACGAGCACGCGCGCGACTTGGCCGCGCTCATGGTGACGTATCCGAGCACACATGGCGTTTTTGAAACGACTATCCGCGAGATTTGCGAGATCGTGCACGCGCACGGCGGCCAGGTCTACATGGACGGTGCGAACATGAACGCGCAGGTCGGCCTTTGCCGACCGGGCGATTTTGGGGCCGATGTTTGCCATTTAAATTTGCACAAGACATTTTGCATTCCACATGGCGGCGGCGGTCCGGGCGTCGGACCGATTGGCGTTGCGAAACATCTTGCGCAGTTTTTACCGGCTCAAGCTTCCCTCAGTGAAAATGTCAATCTTAACAGACGGGTGGGTCCGGTCGCCGCCGCGCCTTATGGCAGCGCGAGCATTCTGACGATTTCGTGGATGTACATTCGGATGATGGGCGCTGCCGGATTGAAACGCGCCAGTGAAGTCGCAATCCTGAATGCGAATTATATCGCGAAGCGACTCGATTCGTGTTTCCCAGTCCTGTTTAACGGCAAACATAAACTTGTCGCGCATGAATGCATTGTCGATCTTCGCCAATGGAAGAGCGCCGGTGTCGAAGTGGAAGACGTGGCCAAGCGTTTGATGGATTACGGATTTCACGCGCCGACTATTTCGTT
>QHRC01000135.1:0-4222 GCA_003219995.1 Verrucomicrobiota bacterium | reverse complement strand
CAAGAACGCACCGCACACGGCGCGACAAATCGCGTCGGAGAAATGCAACCATCCATACTCGCGCGAAGAAGCTGCCTTTCCCGCGCCCTGGACACGCGAACACAAGTTCTGGCCGACCGTTGCCAGAATCGACAATGTTTACGGCGATCGAAATCTGTTCTGTTCCTGCCCGCCGGTGGAAGAATTCGGCACAAAATAAATTTAGAGATTCCTCGACTCCGCTCGGCATCACAAACAGAACTTATCCTTCCGGCGCGAGCTCGGGAGAAGCACTGACAACGCGCGTCGGCACTAGACGTAAAGCGCTGCCTTGCGTTTCTTCCGCGGCGGGTGCGCCCGTTTCGTGGTATTCGGCATCCTGGTTAACCTGCCAGAGATCGTAGAGTCGAGTATCGGCCAAAATATTCTCGACGCACAACATGGCGGTCATCATGGCGTGGTCTTGGTTGTTGTATTTGTGCATGCCGTTGCGGCCGACGAGGTGCAAATTTGGATAACGGCCTTCCAGTTCCTGCCGAATCGTCGCAACGTGTCGCGCGTAATCGTCATCGTAAACCGGATACGCTTTTTTCTGGCGAACGACGGTCCCATCGACAACGTCACCTACGTTGGCCAGGCCGATTTTAATCAACTCCCGTTTGGCAAGCTCGATTAAATCTTCGTCCTTCGAATCCCAAACGCCGTCATGCTCAAAACAGAAATACTCCAAGCCGTAACACGCCTTTGCTGGATCGGGCACCATCTCAGGCGACCAGGAACGGAAGTTTTGAATGCGACCGACTTTGACGCTGGGATCGTGAATATAAATCCAATTGTCATCAAACATGTTTCGCTCTTTCAGGATGAGCATGACGGTGAGGAAATCGCGATACTTAAGACTTTCCGCCGCGCACCGCGTCCGTTGCGAAACCTGTGGCGAAAGCCCGCGAACCAACTCACGCATGGGCGCAGAGGAAATGACGTGATCCGCAGTGAGACTTTGCAAATCACCTTGCCGATCTTTGAACTGGAGGCTCCATGTCGATGGCAGCTCGTCGTAAGCGCACCCGGTGACTTTGCAGCCCATCTCGATGCGACCACCGCGGGATTTTACCTTCTCGGCGCATGCTTCCCACATCATGCCGGGCCCACGGCGCGGATACCGGAATGAGTTGATCAGCGTTTTAATCACTCTGGTGCGGTCGCCATTGTAACGCTGGGGTAAAAGCGCGTTCTTGATCGCGCTGCCCAGGGAAAGGCCTTTGATACGCTGCGCCGCCCAGTCGGCGGAAATTTCCTTGCAGCTCATCCCCCAGACTTTTTCGGTGTAGCTCTTAAAGAAAATATTAAAGAGACGCCGTCCGAATTGGTTGGTCACCCAATCCTCGAAATTGCGAGGGTCGCGCACGGGCAAAAGCCTCGCTTTGAGCCACGAAAGGAGGCAAAGGGCTGATTGGACAATGCCAAGCTTGATAAGCGCTTCGAATGGTTTCAGCGGGTAGGCGAAAAATTTGCCGCCATAAAATATGCGCGACGATCGCGGCCGCTGCAGCATGTCGTTGGGCAAAATTTCCGTCCACAGATCCTCGACGGTTTTCGATTTAGAAAAAAAGCGATGACCACCGATGTCGAAGTGAAATCCTTTGTACGTAGCAGTGCGCGAAATGCCGCCGACGTACGCCGGATCAGCCTCCAGGACGGTAACATCGACATCGTTCTTCGAAAGCAAATAGGCGGCGGTCAGTCCCGCCGGTCCGGCTCCGATGATAGCGACAGTTGTTTTCATTATTCTAGGCCACCCAATTACCTCGAGTAAAATTCCAGACGTACCACCCCTGGACGCTTAACCCGGCAGCGCTGACCAGTGCCACTGCCATGCCGAAGGCTCGTAACAGAATCGGCGGAAAACAAAATTGATGCAGAAAATGCAAAAACGCCAGCACGATTAGCGCGTGAACGCAAAATTCGTAGCGAAGCATGCTTTCCATCTCGACGCCGGCCACCCCGCTCACGGAAATGTAATAGATAACGGCGGCACAGAAATAGAACCCGGCGCGCGTCGCCCAGTCGGTGCGCCGGCGAAATGCTGGGAGAAGTTCGCAAAACGCGATCACGACTAAAAGCAGCGCGCCCAACGTCATCGAAAGCTGGCTTGCCTCTTTGGGATTATTCAATGCCGGAGCAAGCCAGCGATAACTCGACGGCTTAAACACCGCGAAGTAATCGGGGACGATGCCCCAGCCGGCCGATTGAGTAAGCATATAAATATTCCAATGACCCCAGCGCAACTGGCAGTAAACGAAGAAAAAGACCGCACCCAATGTCGCGGCGAAGGTCAAACCCACGGCCGGCCCGTAGTGACGAAGCCATGACCGCGGCTCACCCAAACCACGCCATCCTTTTGCGAAGATGGAGCGCACCACAGGAAAAGCTGCGCACGGGATCCCAACAATTCGGGTCGCGGACATGACCATGCCGTGCAGTGCCGCCCACACTTTTGCGGCGCGAGTGTCCGAGCTGCTCCAATAAATGAAGCCAATCAGGGCCATGAGAAAAAGTGACTCGGAATACCCTGCAATGAGAAAAAAGGCAGCTGGATGGGCAATGATGGATAAGGCGCCAAAAAATTGGAACGCAGGCGAGAGATTCCACCGGTCACAAAAGAGAAAAAAATAACTCCAAAAACCCCACGCCGCTGCCTGAGCGGTAATTAAGAGCGCGTTCTGAGTGCCGAAGTGCAGTCCGTAACGCAGCACCGCAGCGATCGCGGGATAAGCTGGGAAAAAAGCGACATTGGATACTTCCATCACTTTGTGGCTGATGGGCGGGACCGGCGTTTGATAGCCGCGCTCGACGATGTTTTCAAACCAATAACTATCGTGCTGAATGAGAGTAGAATAACGGTAAGAAAGCGGTCCTTCTGGCGCGAGAAGGCAAATCGCCACCGCGATTTGCGCGAGAGTGAGCAATAAACCGGCAACCGCAGGTCTAAGGGACAATGAGGGACGGGTCATGGCGTCACGAGTGGGAAGCGCCGAAGAGATACGAAAGCTTCGGAGATTGCAAGAATTTGTCGGTCTCTCCGCGCATGCATTTTTAAATCGCATTTGTTCCAAGGCGTCCCCCGGGCTCGTGTCGATGGCAGAGTTTGACGACGAGCCGATCTGTTTATTCGTGAGAATTGAAACCGCCGCGCGCCGACAAACAGCGAAATGCCTCTATTGGGTCACGGCGAGACATTTTGATGACCAATCCGGGACGTGCGTCCCGCAAATTTCGCGTTGGAACACTACAAGCTCCCACCGCTTTCGCGCAATCGTCCGGGGAACCCAAATTAATCGGCTTTGCCGTCCGAACCGGAACGCAACGGATCGTCAGCCAAAAGGAGAACAATTCTACCGCGCGCGGGCGCGACCAATGCCATTCCGTAACATCAAGCCGCCAGTTTGACGGCGTCTTTGTGTCCGAGAATGCGAACGGTCTGCTGGAGTTGATCGATCTTAAGCGGTTTCTTTAACACTGTAATGGGACCCTTGGCCAGAATCCGATCAAGCATCTCGCTGTCCGGATAGCCAGTAATGACGACAATTGGGCAATTCGGCTGCTCCTCTCGCGCGCTGTCATAAACATCATCGGCCGAGCCGTCCGGTAATTTCAGGTCGAGAAAAATGAGGTCGAACTTCTGTTTCTCGAGCGCGGCGAGCGCTTCTTTCACTGTCCCGACGACAACGCGGCTAAAGCCGATTTTCTTCAAAAACAGCTTGAAAAGATGTTGCAGACTCTCGTCATCGTCCACGACAAGCACAGTGGGTTGACCCGATTTGTCCTCTTTTAAGATGTCTTTATCGAGCGAAGATTTTTTGATGCGCCAACGGCCGCCGATTTGTATGGCTGGCAATTGCCCGCGCTGGACGAGATAATAAACGGTCGGCAATGGAATCCGGAGGTATTTGGCCGTTTCTTTGACCGTGAGGAGATTATGCATGGAAAAAAGTCATTTGCTTGCGCCAAAATGGGGCGGGCCAATTTCGCGCCGCCAGGATTATAAATTTTAGAATCGGTGTCAATGCTTTGTTCGGCCGAAGGCGCCGTGTCCACCTCGGTTGTCTGCGCCACGATCTCACTTCGCGACTGGACAATGCGGTAGCGGCGGTTGACTATTCGCATTTTATGAGTGTGCTGTTCTTCAAGCGCTTTTTGCAGCGACCGCTTCAAATCGCTTCCATTGTCCCAAGCTCAAAAG
>QHRC01000134.1 GCA_003219995.1 Verrucomicrobiota bacterium | reverse complement strand
ACGAGATAACGCACGCAAAAACATAGCACATTGTCGATCTAGCGGCCGCGACTCACCTGTCATTCCGAGCGGAGTCGAGGAATCTCTTACTGTTATCGGAGAACGATGAGAGATGTCACGGTCCGACCGGATTTGCATATCGCTCGACATGACAATTAGGTGACTGAATCCGTGGAAGCGATCCGATTATTCAAGTCACTTAATTCCGAACAACGGAACACGTTTGTTGCCTGCTTTCTCGGCTGGGCGCTCGACGCTCTCGATTTTTTCCTGGTCACATTCGTGCTGGTACCGATCTCGCACGATTTCGGTCGGACCATTCCGCAAGTCGCTTTCGCCATCACACTCACGCTCATGATGCGTCCGCTCGGCGCATTCATATTCGGATTGCTCGGCGATAAATTCGGGCGGCGGGTCCCCCTGATGATCGACATAATTTTTTATTCGGTCATGGAATTGCTAACTGCGTTTGCTCCGAATTTCACAATCTTTCTGCTATTACGCGCGTTGTTCGGAATCGGAATGGGTGGGGAATGGGGCTTGGGCGCGTCGCTCGCGATGGAATCGCTACCGACCCAGGCGCGCGGACTGTTCTCCGGGATTTTACAGCAGGGTTACGCATTCGGTTATCTGCTCGCGGCGCTGGTTTACTGGATTGTCTTTCCAATGTTCGGTTGGCGCGGTCTCTTCATCGCGGGCGCGTTGCCCGCGCTGCTCGTCATTTACATTCGCGCGCGAGTTCCGGAGTCACCGATTTGGCAACGCAATCGTGAAGCAAAACAAGTCGCGCGAATAAACATCCGTGCCTTTATCCGACAGCACGGCCGTTTGTTTATCTACGCGGCCCTGCTTATGACCGCTTTCAACTACATGTCGCACGGCACGCAGGATCTTTACGCAACATTCCTTGAGAGGCAGCGCGGTTTCGGCGTGAGCGCGAAATCGATGATCACTATCATTTACTCGCTCGGCGCGATTTGTGGCGGCACCGTGATCGGTTTTCTCTCGCAACGATGGGGGCGCCGGCGCTCCATTATCTTATCGGCCATATGCGGAATGCTTTTGATTCCGATTTGGATTTTTGCGCCGAGCACGGCTTTGCTGATCGCGGGCGGCTTTCTCATGCAATTCATGGTGCAAGGCGCGTGGGGCGTCGTGCCGGTGCATTTGAATGAATTATCGCCGCCGGATTTTCGCGGGACGTTCCCGGGTTTGGCTTATCAATTGGGAAATTTCGCCGCCGCTTATGCCGCGCAACAGCAAGCTTGGCTGGCCGAACATTTTCGCAGGGCTAATGGAGAACCGAATTACGCCCTTACCATGGCGCTAGTCGAAAGTGTGGTGTTTCTGGCCATCATTTTCCTCGCAGCCATCGGACGCGAAGAGCGCGGCAAAGAATTTTAATCGTGACGAAGGGCGCCCGGCGCCAGCCCTGGCCTTTCGCTGGGTGGTTGCGGTGCCACGGCCGCTTCGGCCGACGCGTGATAGACACCGGGACCATAGCGTTGCTCAACAATCGCCTCGGCAATCTTGTCCGCCAGCAATTCGCGATACTCCGAGTCACGAGCTTCGCCACCTTCGCGACGATTGCTCAAGAAACCGCATTCGACCAGGACGGCAGGATACGCCGCCAGGCGCAGGACACGGAAATTGGCGAAGTGAACGCCGCGATTCGCGGAACGCGGAATCGTCATCAACTTCCCCTGGATCCGATTGGCCAGTTCGGCCGCATTGGCAGAATGATAATAGGTCTCGAAGCCGTGAATGCCGCGCCTGCGCGAATCGTTGAAATGGATGCTGACAAAAACGGATTTTTTCTGCGCATTCTCGATCGAAACGCGTTGATCGAGTGAAATGAAAACGTCGCTCGAGCGCGTCATGACCGTTTTCAATTGGGACTCGCGCAATTTGCGCTCCAGACGTCTGGCTACGTCCAAGGTGGCAATTTTTTCAGCGCCCCCGAAACGACGATAGGCTCCGTTATCTTTTCCGCCATGCCCCGCGTCGACCACGACGGTGCTAAAGGTCTTGCTCGTGTTCTTTGTCACGGCTTTGGGAGCCGTCGCGCAGGCTGCGAGTAAGCCGGAAAGCGCCACTGCACAGATGCGTCGGATCAGTCGTGACATTCCCATTATTTACCTTAAACCCATCTCTCTGCCAGAAAGTTTTAGGCCAGGGCGAGCGCTTTTGCCGTATTCGCGCAAAAAAACCGCTTGTTTTTTGTGCGACCGGAATTAATGGCGTTACCTTATTTATGCGTATTCGACCTTTCGTTGTTCTGTTGCTTTTAGCTGTCGGCCTGTTCATCTGCGCCCAGGATGAGAATTTTGCTGCGAACCCGCAGCCGTCAAAGGCAAAACCGGCGGCCAGTCCGGCCGCAAGCGCCCCCGCAAGCTCACCCGCGCGGGCCACCAAGCCGGTCGTCGACCAAACGGCGCAGGTGGTTATTTTCGGCTATCACCGCTTCGTCGATAACGTCAAGCGCCCAGATACTGAGATTACGCCCGCCGCCTTTGAAGCGCAGATGAAAGAGCTTAAAGATCGCGGTATCACGGTAATCGGCATGCAGGATCTTCTCGCCTGGAAGCGTGGGGAAAAAAGTATCCCGCCGCGCTGCGCGATCATCACGTTGGATGACGGATGGAAATCGCAGTACGATGTCGCATGGCCGATCCTAAAAAAATTCGGATATACCCACACGATGTTTATTTATACGGAAGGAGTTCAAGGCGGACATTTTGGTGGTGGCCAAGCAATTACTTGGGAGCAACTCTCGGAGATGCGTGATGCCGGGGTGGACATTCAAGGGCATACCGCAACCCATCAGGATTTGCGCAAACCGTACGACAAAGTGGCCAAGAAGCGATTGAGCCCACCGGAATACGAGCAATGGCTGCAGAATGAGGTCGTCGGCTCCAAACAACTGCTCGAGCAAAGACTCGGTATAAAAGTGAATTGCTTCGCGGTGCCGTACGGATTTTACAATCAGCACGTCAAAGACGTTGCGCGCAATGCCGGTTACGAAGCGGTATTTACGGTTTACGGCCAGCCGATCACTTACAACGCACCGCTTGATTCGTTAGGCCGTTACTTGATCGAAGCGAACAAGCCGAAAGTCTTTGAAGACGCGGTCAAGATGATCAGCACATCAAGTGGAGGTGGGGGGCAGCCGGTCGCCGAAGTGGCCACAACCAATCTTTCCACTTCACCGGCTGACGGCGAAACTGTGCGAACGGCTCTGCCCCTCATCAAAGCGAACCTCAGCGCGATAGGTCCGGCGGATCCCGGCAGTGTTCAACTTCGAGTCAGTGGGTTGGGTTTGGTTGCTGCGACTTACGATCCGAAAACAGGCACGGTTGCGTATCAGGTCACGCAAAAACTGCGCGAGAAAACGTGCACTGTAATCCTAAGCGCCAAATCCGGAGGCAAAAAAATCGAGGCCCATTGGACCTTTGGGATCGAAGACACTGCGGCGGCAACCTCCGCATCTCCGTCTCCAACGCCGAAGAAACGATGATCGTGGGTCGGGGGTCGCGCCATGGCGACCTCGATGCCAAAAATAGTGCGCGGATGGCGCTAAATTAACATTGCGCCCTGGAGCGCTCGATCCACCTAATTCAATATGTTTTCGCAACTCGGCGACCAGCTGCAGGACATTTTCAAGGACTTGCGCGGCCATGGCACGATTAGCGAATCCAACATCGACAGTGCGCTGCGCCAGGTCCGACTCGCTTTGCTTGAAGCCGACGTTGATTTTCAGGTCGCGAAAGGTTTCATCTCGCGCGTCAAAGAAAAAGCCCTGGGCGAAGAAGTTCTGCGCAGCATTACCCCGGGTCAGCAAATCGTTAAGATTTTCCACGACGAGCTAACTGGGCTCCTCGGCGGCGATTGCGCGCCGCTTGATGTGAGTAAACCCGGGAGAATTTTGATTGTCGGGCTGAATGGTTCGGGCAAAACCACTTCGGCCGCGAAGTTGGCCCGCCTGCTGAAAAAGCAAAATCGCGCGCCCGCACTCGTTGCCTGCGATTTGCAAAGACCGGCTGCGGTCGAGCAACTTGCCACGCTCGGAAAGCAAATTGACGTTCCGGCATTTGTTCCAGATCCAAAGGAGAAGAACGTTCAACGTGTGGCGGCGGCGGCACTCGAATGGCAAGATCAGCAGGCAACTAACATCGGTATTTTCGACACGGCTGGCCGCCAGGAAATCGACCAGCCGTTGCTCGACGAACTCAAATCGCTCAAAGAGTTTTTGCAGCCGCAGGAAACTTTGCTGGTTGTTGACGCGGCGACCGGGCAGCAAGCCGTCAGTGTTGCGAAGCATTTTAACGACGCTCTCCAAATTACAGGGATTATTTTGACGAAGCTCGACGGGGATGCTCGTGGCGGCGCGGCTTTGTCGATGCGAGAAGTAACGCGATGCCCGATCAAATTCGTAGGCACCGGCGAAAAGCTCGATCAGCTCGAACCGTTTATTCCCGAGCGTCTGGCTGGGCGAATTCTTGGAATGGGCGACGTAGTTGGCTTGGTCGAAAGAGCGGCGGAAGCCGTTGACGAAGAAGAAGCGGCGCGTCTCGAGCGCAAAATGCGGACGGCGTCATTCGATTTCAACGATTTCCTCGCTCAATTCAAAATGATGCGAAAAATGGGCCCGCTGGAGAATATTCTTGGCATGTTGCCCGGCATGAGTAACGTGCAGGGCCTCTCGGTTGACGAGAAGCAGCTCAAGCGCACCGAAGCGATCGTGCTTTCGATGACCAGCGAAGAGCGGGCGCGCCCGGATATTTTAAACGCGCGGCGGCGTCAGCGCATCGCTCGCGGCAGCGGCAATACCGTCACGGAGGTAAATGATTTGCTCCGGCGCTTTGATCAGATGC
>QHRC01000283.1:5791-5989 GCA_003219995.1 Verrucomicrobiota bacterium | reverse complement strand
GACCGAGGTGAATGAATTCGAGTTGCCAGGGATGATGCGCGTCCGTGCCGAGCGAGATGCGGGTTCCTGCGGCACGCGCGAGCTTGAGCAAGCTCACGTTCAAATCCTGTCGGTCTGGATAGCAGTCAATTTCTAACGCTTTGTCCAGTTTGGCCGCTTCCGCAAAAACTCGTGTCCAGTCCGCTCTCAATCCGAGTC
>QHRC01000283.1:3605-5508 GCA_003219995.1 Verrucomicrobiota bacterium | reverse complement strand
CGATGCCACCGGCAATTCTCAACCCTTTCGAATGGTCAGTGATTGCAATGTACTCATATTCGCGTTTGACCGCTGCACTTCCCATTTGTGCCACCGTGCCGGACCCATCACTCCAGCACGTGTGCATTTGCAGATCACCCCGCAAAAGTTTGGACCATTCGGTCTTTGATGTGAGTAAAAGTTTCGCATCTGCGAGCGCCAAAAAATCGAGGCGGATCGGTGGAGGCTTTCCTCCCGTGGCAGGAGTACCTTCTAGCCAGCGCTGGATGCGTTTGGCTATAAAGGGCCCGATCGCACTTAATTCGGTAAGCCGGCGGTCTTGCTTAATGAGGTTCGCCGCGCGGATTCAAATTCAGTTCGATCGACCGAAGCACGCTCACTTTGCCCGCTGCGCGCGAGATCGCTCTGTTTGTTTTTCTGATCTCAGATTCCTGCTGGCGCAATGCCCGTTCGTCGATGCCACCGGCAATTCTCAACCCTTTCGAATGGTCAGTGATTGCAATGTACTCATATAGCGGCTCCTCGGCAGGTCCGGCAATCACTTCGCCGGTCGGTTTAAAGCGTGAGCCATGACAGGGACAATCCCAAGTCGATTCGGCCGAGTTCCACCGTACCAGGCATCCCATGTGTGTACAGACCGCCGAAACTTTCCGTACCTGACCGTTTGTGTTGCGATAAGCGGCGACTTTTTTCCCGCGCGACTTAATAATCGTTCCCTCGCCCGCTTTAAGGTCGCGCACCGAATCGCCTCCGGAGCGCGTGAGTCTGTCTTTGATCAAGTAGTAGGGATAATCTTTGTTCTCTCGGAAGTAATTCCGGGCGGCTCCCTTGATCTTTATTCGGTCGACTGCAAACAGATCACGCCATGGACTCTTTCCTCTGGTCGCCCAATCCCGTGCCATGATTGCAGAAACGGTTCCAAAGGTAATGCCGTTGCCGCAAAATCCGGTGGCAATAAACTGACCCTCGGCGTTCTCTCCGATGTACGGCAAGCCATCAGGCGTGGAAATGATTTGCCCGGACCACCGATGCTCGATCTGCGCTGCCGGCACGATTTTTTTCAATCTTGCTAGCAATCGGGCGTAAGGCTTTTCCGTTCTCTTGACTTGGCCAGTCTTGTGATCTTCGCCCCCGAAGATCGCGTAATCGAAATCACGGCCCCGATCGATACGGAGATAATCGTAAGGATCTTTTGTGTCCCAAAATATGCATTCTGGAATGATGTCTAAAGGAGCACGCGCCCCAAGAACATAGCTGGTATAAAGGGCGAGCTTTGTTTGAAAAAGAGTTGCGGAGGTCACCTTGGTCAATCCCACCAATGGATTGTTCGTCGCTATGAACAGTGGATCGAAGCGGATCGCCGCGCTTTTTTCAAAAACATGCGAACCCCCGCCGGCAATTCTGACAACGAGCTGTCCAAGATATTTTCTTGGGTGAAACTTTGCCTGATTGGCAAAACGCACGCCGGGTAAATTAAAATAAGGCACCCTCCTGAGATATGTCGCATCGAAGTCGAATTCGTTCGCTAGTTCGGCGTCTTTTTTAAGAGAGGAAATATCTTTCTTAGAAAATCCATCGACCGAGACGTGCAGGTACGCTGGTACGCGCTGGAATTCGCAGTCGAGTTGCTCCTCTACGACGATGTTTTCGATTTGGTCGATGGCTGCTGCGCCCGCATCCCACGCAGCCTGTGCATGGTCGTTACCAAAATTCTCGGCTAGCTCATGCAGCCTCACGTCAGTCACCTAAGCGAGATGGGCGGTTGTGTGGCCAGTATCCATCGACGCCACTCGTCCACGCTCAATCAATATGACGTTCAACCCTGTTTTCTTCAAAAGATACGCCGTCGTGATCCCCGTGATGCCGGCGCCGACCACAAGGACGTCGACGTTGAAATCCTTTT
>QHRC01000283.1:1594-3451 GCA_003219995.1 Verrucomicrobiota bacterium | reverse complement strand
GGACGATCTCAAAAATTTGTAACGCGCGCATAAGGCGCACCGCTCGATCTAAGTTTATATGGCACAACAAAAAGAAGTTATTTCAACGATCAACAGTTTGATCGAGACACTCAAGGATGGTCAGAAGGGTTTCAAAGAAGCCGCTGAGGCCGTCAAAGATCCACAACTCAAGTCACTCTTTAATCAGTATTCACAGCAGCGTTCGCGGTTCGCGACCGAGCTGCAAAATCAGGCAAAGAGCTTAGGTGAAGCGGAGCCGGAAAAAACCAGCAGCGCCGCAGGTGTAATGCATCGGGCATGGATCAACTTGAAGTCCGCTGTTACCACTGGAGACGACCACGCGATTCTTGCCGAGTGTGAGCGCGGGGAAGATTCGGCTGTCAACGAATACAAAGAGGCGTTAGAGAATGGTCTCACCTCGCCGCTGCGCGACATCGTTTCCCGACAGTAGAAGTAATGGCTGCGCACGATCGGATAAAAAATCTTCGGGACACTGCGAAAAAGAGCTGATTCACGAATCGGATAATCTTGCTGGCATCCACTCTGATCTGCGGCCCAGTGTGTCAGCGAGCGCCTCCGCAAAAAAAGAGACGTGCCGCTGCTTCATTATGCGAAATAATTTCATGTGAAGACAAAGCTTTTTCGGGGTGAGAACGTGGCGTTGGCAGACCGGGAACCAGAACAACGCGACGGAGCTGTCTCGCGACGTAAAATGATCGTGCCATCGGCAGCTGCCGTGACAGGAGGGCACTGCTTGGCAACGGAGACGCCACGGTGCGGTACGGTCTGTTCGGAAACGCCATAAATTTTGTGGTACTGCACGATTTTCGAATGCAGCCGAAGCGGAAATTCAAACGGTCGGACCGGATTGCACGCATTTTACTTTGGTTTCTGGCAATCTTCATCGTGTTTTCGATGATCTATTTGCTCCGCGGTTGCGCATAAATGGTCGTAGTGAAATAAATGGCTTGTGAAGACATTTTGGAATTTCGTAACACTTCTGAACAGATGCGTTGAACTTATGACTGCCGGGCCGGCTGCGGTGTGACGCCGGATGAATACGCCGTCCGTGTTGAGACGAAAGAAATTGAAGACACTTAGCGACAAATGGGCATTGCCCAGATTTATTTTGAAGGTTCGGGGAATCGCTATTACTCGTATTTTCCAAAGACCGCAGATTTCTCGCCTTCGTTCTCAAAACGCGGCGCGGCAGTCGCACACATTGCGATTTTGAACCATTCGTACATCATAACTTCAAGGTCGAATCCTCCGGTAGAAGAACGTGAGTGCGAATGGTCCAAAAGCCAAAAAATTCCAAAAAAAAGACGCCCACAGCGTTTCGCGGCTGCGTTGCTTATTAAGAACTGGAGGTAATCCATGGCACGAGGAAGCAAGAAAAAATACACATCGAAGCAAAAACGAAAGGCATCGAAGATCGAAAGAGGCTACAAGAAGCGTGGCATTAGCAGCAAAGAAGCGGAACGCCGCGCATGGGCGACTGTGAACAAATCGGACCGGGGCGGCCGAAAGAAAGGCGGAGGAGGTCGCGGGAAAAAACGGAGTAAGTCGAGTTCACGTAAAGGCGGAAAGAAAGGCGGGCGGAAATAATTGCCACCACGAGGGCGAGAAATAAAACGCCTAACAAGGCGCTGCAGCCGATGGACTGCCGGGGTTTGCCAGCATGCTCGGGCTTAACTCGACTGACCGAATCCGATGAGCGCCGATGAAAATACCATCCAAGTACGGAAACCCGCGCGATTTCCTTTAAAATAGCACACCACATGCGTCTAAACGATAAAATCTAGGAAGCAGCTGCCACCGGATATATTTTGCTTTGGCTCCTCGGGATTCCGATTC
>QHRC01000283.1:0-1348 GCA_003219995.1 Verrucomicrobiota bacterium | reverse complement strand
AGGTAATTCGTCCAACCGGCAACGTTAACTGTATTGCCGGTAACCCGGTTGGTAATTGTCGGGGCTGTCGAACCTCAGGCGGCAAGACGGTCCACGGCTGAGCGCGAATCAGAGATCAGTCGTCGCGCGTAGCATCGGGTTGCGGTTGTGCTGGCGCGTTCCGCTGCTGCGGTTGCGCCGAAGTAGCGTCGTTGGAAGGATTTTCTACAGTTACGTAAAAACGGCACGGTAGGACTCAAATATTCTGTAAATGCCGCCGCGATTTTATGATCCGTAAGTAACGCATATTCAGGCTATTTCAGGCTAATTCGACCTTTCCGCGAAATGACTCAAATATTCAGCGAAGGTACAACAGTGTTTTAGAGGGCTTGCCGGCGGAGGGGCTCGAACCCACACGATCTTGCGATCACTGGATTTTGAGTCCAGCGCGTCTGCCAGTTCCGCCACGCCGGCGGCGAGAAAGTGGAGCGGGAAAATACGGATTCGGGCAGACCTTGCAAGCCGTCGCGTAAGATCGACATCTTCCAAATTGCACGCAGCCATTCCTGGCCGCCGAATTCACATGTGTTGACGAAAATCGCCGCCCTACAATTTGTGCCCGATCAGATCGAGCGGCTGCAAACTTCGTGGCGGCCCAAAAATTTCGCGCAAAAGAATCGCGTCGCGCAAACCAGATGTCGATCTTAGCAGAGCTGCGATATTCGCTTTTGATTGCTCACGTTTTGGGGCTGGTTCTGTCGCGATCGCGTACGCTTCGGCTGGCCTCGCCATGATCGGTGGCGATGGCTCAGCTGACAACGTGGTTTCGCGAACCTCGAAAACAGGGGCCGGCGCTGGCGGAGGCACGTGTAAGATCACGCGTCTCTTCTTGCGCTCCTCCGAAGTCAAGCGGCGGTGGGGCAATGAAAATGGCCGCATCTCGCCCGGCGGCTGAACCGGCGCAACTGGTCGAGGCGGAATGTCTGTTCGCGGCACGATCGGTGGTGGTGGTTTCGAAGTGGTTGGTTGCCCAAGCGCCTCGAGAAATGTTCGAATGCGCTCTTCGTCGGTTTCCGCTGACGCATGAGGAATTGGTGGAGGTATTGGCGGCGTAGATGTCGATTTTTCCTCCGATTCGCCCGAATCTTTGGTTGTTTGCCCTGCTTTGCTCGCCAGCCACCGAAAAAGCAGCGCGACGGCCACCAGCAAAAGGAAGAGCAGATTATCGAGATGCACTTTAGCTATTTAACGATTTAACGAGCTGGTGATTTAGCGATTTAAACTTGTCACTTATCACTCGTCACTTTCTTCACGTCGCTTCCGTCCGCGGCTTGTCGGTGCCCGCGATTGATTCCCGCATCGAGGTATC
>QHRC01000097.1:10935-14126 GCA_003219995.1 Verrucomicrobiota bacterium | reverse complement strand
GCCGCTCTTTCGTGCGTTGCGTTGCGACAAACTGATTTTCGCAGCGCTGCAATCGACTGTCGATTTTCACCTCGTTGGTTCGACGTCCGAAATTCCGACAATCGCGTTCTTGCGAATTTCCAAAGACGAATTGCGCGCACGCGCTGCGGCGATCCTTGCCCGGCTGCGCGGATTGCCGCCGCAAATCGCGATTGGGCGCGGCAGCGTCAAGGTCGGCGGCGGCACACTGCCGAGGTCAATGCTATCATCAATCACGATCGATATTTTTCCGGAGAGTTGCTCTGTCCAGGATTTCGCGAGCATTCTTCGTCGATCGATTCCACCAGTCATCGGGTACATCGCGAATGGGCGTTTCAAGCTCGATCTGCGCACGATCTTCCCGCACCAGGACGACGCTGTCGTTGATGCGATTCGAACCGCCTGCGCCGCAACTCACTAACTCTTATTCAGTCATGGAAAATGGAAAAACATTTCGTTCTCGCGACCGCCGGGCATGTAGACCATGGCAAAAGCGCGCTGGTCAAAGCGCTCACCGGGACCGACCCGGATCGCTTGCCGGAGGAAAAAGCACGCGGCATCAGCATCGAGCTTGGGTTCGCGCAACTGATTCTCTCAGGGCATGATCAGGAACGTTTTCATGTCGGAATTGTCGATGTCCCCGGCCACGAGGATTTCGTCCGAAACATGATTGGAGGTATCGGCTCAATCGATCTCGCACTCCTGGTTGTCGCCGCCGACGACGGCTGGATGCCGCAGACAGAAGAGCACGTTCAAATTCTGATTTATCTCGGTGTAAAACGTGCCCTGATCGCGCTGACAAAAAGTGATCTAGGCAAGATCGACAATATTGCTGCCCAAATCCGCCATCAGCTGCGCGGAACTGCACTTGCAAATTCACACATCATTCCGACTTCTGTTCGCACCGGCGAAGGAATCGAAAATTTAAAATGCGCGCTCGCATTGGAGTTCGCAACTCTGGCACCGCAACGCGATATCGGCAAAGCGCGCTTGTTTGTCGATCGCGCGTTCACGTTGCGCGGCATTGGCACAGTCGTGACCGGTACATTGACGGGTGGGAAACTCCGACGAGGCCAGAATGTTATTACCCAGCCGCAAAATACCTCCTCGCGTATCCGCTCGATTCAGAGTCACGGACGCGATCTGGAATTGGCCGAGCCGGGGATGCGCACTGCCCTCAATTTACCCGATATCGAACTTGGAAGCGGCACTGCGGCGATCAAGCGCGGCGACGTGATTACGATTGTCAATCTCGCTACGCCTAGCAGCACCTTTGATGTTCTGCTCGAAAAATCGCCGCGACCGGGTCAAAGCAACTCGGCGGCGCGTCCGCTGAAAAATGGAACCTCGGTTTATGTTCACCACGGCACTGCGCGCGTTTCAGCGAAGGTTGCGTTCCTTGAAGATGAAACATTGGCCTGCGGCCAAAGCTTGCTCGCGCGTTTGCGATTGAAGTCGCCCATCCTCGCGCTGCTTGGCGATCGACTTGTTCTTCGCGACTCATCAGAGCAGCATACGATTGCGGGCGGGATTATATTGGATCCGGATGGCGATCGATCGAATTTTCAAAGCGCTGGTCAACAAGAGCTTTTAAAACGACGCGCGCGTGGGCCGGACGATGTCGATATTTGCCGGCAATCGGAACTTACTCGCAGCGGGGTCAGGGAAAACAAAACGTTGCTGCGCAAATCGCGCTTCAGCCGGGATGAAATCGCGTCTGCCTTGCTTCGGTTACAAAGTCGAGGTGCAATTATTTTGCGTGGCGAAATCGCCGCCGCCGCCGGCAACTGGCATGAGCTTGTGCGTCGCGCTAGCGAACTGATCGACAAAACGCACAAAGAACATCCGGAAAAGCGCGGCCTCGAGCTCGCTGAGTTGCGCGCGGCATTTTCCGATCAAACAGTTAACGCTTTCGACGCACTCATTTCGGATTTGTGCGCAGACAGTTTTGTTCGCGCCGGCACATCCATCGCGCGCGCATCGCACCATGCCGCGTTGTCGCCGCAGATCCAGCCGGCCGTGGAAAGGGTTCGAACCGCAGTCTCGGCAAAGCTCTTCGACCCACCGGCGCGCAAACAAATCGCGCAAGATCGACATCTACAGGAAGCGCTCCGATTTTTGATTGAACAAGGCGAAGTGGTCGAAATCGGTGCTGAGATGGTCTTGTCCCGGGAAGCTTTCACTCAAATGAAGGCAGCGGTTACAGCATTCATTTCAAAAAACAATTCCGCCACCGTGAGCGAGCTTCGCCAGCAACTTCAGACCTCACGCCGAATCATTGTGCCCCTGCTTGAGCGGCTCGATCGCGAACGCATCACCCGCCGGATTGGGGATCGACGAACATTGGTTGATGAAACTGTAGCTAGGTCGGACATCGCACTAGATTAGCCGATGGTTCAGCGAAGCGCCGAAGGACAAAAAAACGGGCGACAGGCGACGCTTCATATCGGTACTTCGTTTGAGGGCGCTTGGGAAAATGTGCTCCAGCCGTGGTTTGAGTCTGTGTCGCTGGTTGCTTGCGCCACTGGCAAGCCGGCAGTTGTTGTTTTGCCTTACCAGTCTCGCGCCCAATTCTTCCGGCATCGTCTCCTGGAGGCAGGCATCCCGCTCTTGGGAGTAAAATTCGTTGCCCCGTTGCAACTGCGGGAAATTCTCCTCCATCCGACGGGAGTTAAATTGCCGCTGCGCGAGCACCTTCGTCTTCTGCTTTCGGTCGCAGCCGAACAAGTGATTGTCGCGAACTCCAAAGATGAATCCACCGATGGACATATCGCTGCCGCAAAATCCGTCTGGCGCGCCCCCGATCATCTCCTTCGTACGATCGACGAACTAAACGCTGCCGGCTGGTCCTTCGACGAGATCGGGCCACCGGCATTTCAAGAAGTTCTTTCTCGTTTTCGAATTCTAATTGAGAAGTGCGGCTTCACATTCATTCACGAAGCCGACCGTCTGGCCCTGGCCCGGGCTAAGAACGGGGAGAAAATTTTTAGTCATCTGCTGGTTACGGGATTCGACGGGGCCCACTGGCCGCTTTGGCCATTGCTGTGGGCCGCAGCAAACGCCTCAGAAAAGGCCACAGCCGTTCTGACTGATCCTCGTGATGAAGCTCGCGATCTCGATGAATGTTGGATCGGAACCTGGGAACAAACCTTTGCCGCTGCTCTGCCAATTGA
>QHRC01000097.1:467-10908 GCA_003219995.1 Verrucomicrobiota bacterium | reverse complement strand
AGCATATCTTCTCGCCAACGAATTTCCGCCGCGACCGATCAAAAAAATCAACTCGAGCTCTTTGCCGATAGACCTGCCCGGCCAGTTCATTTTCTTCTCGGGCGCGAAACGACCGAAGAAGCTCGCGCCATCTCTACTCTTGTTTTGAAATTCCTGGCCGAGCCCTCCGCTTGTCGCATTGGGGTTTTGTTTCCCGCCGCCGGCGCACTTTCCCGATCGGTCGCAGCGCTTCTCAGCGAGCTCGAGATTCCGCATTACGATTCGATCGGTCATTTGATCGCGCCCACATTAGATGATCTGGCCTGGCAAGCCTGGCTGCAGTTGCAGGAAAACAACCGGCTTAATCCTCTCCTCGACTTCTTATCGACGTTTGAGGACAACGCGCGCCTGCTTGGCAGCCTGACGTTGGAAAAAATCGAGAATGCTTTGCGCCGCGCTTATCGGCAGATCCTGATCGATGACATCGCGGTGCTGCGCGAATATTGCGCGCAGTACTCTGCACCAGCAGTGGCAGCTCGCCTGGCCGAGGTTCGATTTCTACCGGCAGCCGCAATTTTCCCGAAATTCATCAGGCAAACTCTCGAAATCTTTGCCGAACTGGGCTGGGAAGACCGGAAGACTGAATTGGAAAGATTGAGCAGAGATTGGAGCGGAAAAATCGACAGCTCTTTTTCGCGCCGGAGTTACCTGCGGTGGCTGCGTGAGATTCTCAGCAAACCAACGCGATCGCGCGACCGATGCGGCGATCAGCCCTACAGCCGCGTCCATTTGCTTTCGTTTACCGAAGCCGAAGGGCAGGAGTGGTCGCATCTCATCCTCACCGGGCTGAATGAAGGTGCGTGGCCACCATCGAACAACGAATCGGATTTTGTTCGCGACGACGAGATCGATGCCCTCAATCGCCGAATCAAAGTCTTGAATCGGCGCGCGATTGTGCAAGGCCGCCACGGAGAAGGACAGTGGAGCGTTAAGGAGGGGAAAACGTTATGCCTCGGCTCTATCGAGCGGCGGCAGCTCGCTCTTCGGCAGATGGCAAACTTGATGGAATCAGCGGAGGAGGGGCTGGGAATCACCGCCACTCTGTTCACCGAATCAACTCCGCGGCGCATCGCCAATCCGAGCGAGTTTTTCACCCGCCTCTATTTCAATCTTCACGGCAAAGCGCTTTCCCAAACCGCGCTTGAGGCAATGGAGGAACAGACACGACAATGGGTGGAAAAATCCGATTTCCTTGACAGAAAAGCGCGAGATGTAGCAGTCGTCACGCAAACGCGAATTGCCTACGATGAGCGTCGCGCCGAAAAAAGAGCTACTGAGTTCGAGTTTGCCCTTCGAGCGCCGCTAATAGAGCCGATCTCACTTTCCGCATCCGAGTTTGAAAGATTATTCAAATCGCCGGCGCTCATCTGGATGAAGTCTTTTCTCGGCGTTGAGGCCGACAATCTCGATGCCGAGCAATGGGACTTGGCCGTTGGTATTTGGGTACATGAATGGCTGCGCGAAATTGTTGATCACGCGTCCGCAGAAGGTTTCGGAAAACTTGGTCCCGAGTTGCGAGATCGAGTCGAGCGCGCGGCCACAACATTTCGTGACGAGATCGCAACAATGTTGAAGCGATGCGATCGCGTCCTCCCGGATTGGTGGAACTCGACCTGGAGCAACGCCTTTTACATATCGAATTGTTTCGCTGGACACGTCGCTGCGACGAAGGGCTGGCCCTATGCGGCCACCGAATGGTCGCTCCGCGTTTCGCCTGCGATTCAGATAAACGGCACGGATGAACTCAGACTCCGCGGTCGCACCGACCTGATCCTGGCCAAGGAAGATCCAACTACCACTAAATTTACTGACCAAGATCTCTGGGTGGTCGATTACAAAACTGGAAAACGAAAAAATCTTCGTTCATCACAGTGGCGATCAGAGGAGGAGGTTCGAAACGGTGTTCTCAAACAACTGCTCAAGGGCGACGGCGTGCAAGTCGCCTTGTATGCTTTAGCGCTGGGTCAACTTGGGGCCAAAAACGTCGGGATCAGTTTATTGGCGCGAGGTCTCGATCTTTCCACGCCGCAGTTGGAGTTGCCGCAGATCGCGTGTCACGACCAGGTCTGGCGTGAACTGTCCGGCATGGAAAAGAGCGGTGTTTTCGGAATGCGTGGTGCAATTCGCTCTGAGTTTAATTTCACCGGCGCATATCCATTAGCTACCCTGGCCGTCGATTACGACGTCCTTGAAGCAAAATGGGCGTTGACGCATCCCGCCTTCGCCACCCAATCGGAGGAGGAGCCATGATCGCGCCGTTCGATCGCGCGCAACGCGAACGTTTTTGCTGCGAACTTGAGACCAATTTCTCCGTGCTCGCTGCGGCCGGCTCCGGAAAAACGCGCGCCATCACCGATCGCATCGTGCAAATCGCACGCAGCCCGAGCGCCCTCGAGTGGCTGCCCAGGCTGGTCGTAGTTACGTTCACCCACCGCGCAGCGGACGAAATGCAGAGGCGCGCGCGACAAAAAATCCTGGAAGCGCGCGTTTCGCTCGATGTTGTCGCGGCCTTCAATCGCGCATTTTTCGGGACGATCCACAGTTTTTGCGTAAGGCTTCTGAGCGACTACGGACATTACCTAGGTTTGCCGCCGCGACTCGATTTGATCGCCGATGACGACGAATTATGGCATGACTTCGTGCAAAGCCGCGCTTCGGTCGGCCATTGCTTGAGCGAAGAGAATCGCCGCATTCTGTTGCGACATGTTTCCGTCCGGCAACTGATGGAGCTTGGACGCCTGGGAAATTTTCCGTTGCCCACCGCGACAGAATTCGAACCCTGCCCCGAACTTGATCTGGACGGCATTTATCGGGTTTCCCCCCCAGCGAGATCTCTCGGAAAAATTGAGCGCGGTCAGGCGGAAGTGCGCGAATGGGAAAATGCTTATCACTCTGGCGTCGATTTTCTTCCGCTTTTAGAATGTCCTTCGACGGCGCACGGCTTCGTCGCGGTTTGGGATGAGGCTTTTGGCCCTTTCCGCAAATGGCTGAACTGCTGCGCGCTGGCAGTCGCCGCCGAAATCCAAAGCGCTTACCGCGATTTTCGGCTCGATCACGGCGTTCTCACTTACGACGATCAGATCGCGCTGGCTGATTCACTTTTACAACATCCGATTGCGGCTGATCGCATCCGCGAGCGAAATTTCCGCGTCATTCTTGACGAAGCGCAGGACACTGACCCACAGCAATTCTCGATCTTGCTGGAGGTTGCACGGTTTGCGAGAGCGCGTGGTCGCTGGCTCGAGACCAGGACGGATCCGCCACGCGCCGGGCACTTCTGCATGGTGGGCGATTTCCAGCAATCGATCTTCGGCGATCGCGCAGACCTCAAACAATACCGGCTCATTCACGATGCCCTTGTCGAAAGCGATGCCGGCGACGCGCTCGAGTTTGCAGTAACTTTTCGGCTCGATCAAGGACAGATCGACTTCGTCAATTCAGTTTTCCCGCTTCTCCTCAACGAGCAGCAAAACCAGGTCAAGTTTCTTGAATTAAGTGCGCGCCGCGGTGTTTTGCCCGGGCAGGTTGTCCGTTTAGACATTCAGGCCGAAGGCGAGCGCGCAACCCGTGACAAACAAACTGAACGGCTCAAAGCGACCAAAGAAGCGCGTCAGATCGCGGACTGGATCAAAAAGAGCGGCTTGGAAAACTTACGCGCACGCTGCTGGAATGAGGTCGCAATCCTTTGTCCGCGAAAAATTTGGTTCCCCCCGTTGCAGGAAGCACTCCGTCGGGTCGGTCTGGATGTACAAACACAATCGGAAAACGAGCTAAACGCCGATAATCCCGCGCACGCCTGGCTCACCGCTCTTCTTACCATTCTGGCCAAACCGCAACATAGTTACGAGATCGTCGGCGTGCTTCGCGAAATCTTTGGCCTCTCGGACGACGATCTCGCACGCTTTTCCAATGGCCGCGGCCAGCGGTTTCAACTCCAATCAATTACCAGAGAGAAAGGCGTTGTTGCGGAAACGCTCAACTCCCTGACCTCTCTTCGCGAAAGCATTCGCTCCGCGCCACTTTACCAGGCAGTTGACCAGGCCATCGCTAACGTGCGCTTGCGCGAGCGGCTCGATAGTTTGCCAATCGATGAATTTAGCGATTTGAGCGCTGAGCTTGAGCGGCTTCTCGTTACAGCGGCTACAGCCGAAGCGGATGGGAAAACTCTGGCCGAATTCGCGCGCGATCTGCGCGCGAATTTCGACGCGCCACGCGAATCCGGGCCAATTCGGCGCGACGCCGTCCAATTAATCACCGGCCAAAAGGCGAAAGGCTCGGAATGGGACGCCGTTATCGTGCCGTTTCTCTCCCGCGAAGTGCGCACCCGTTCGCCCGATTACGCTCGCATCGTCAGGATCCCGCAAACTGGTGAACTGATGGTTGCGCTCGGACGCGACGACACGAGCAAAGAAGTGAGAGATGCGCTGAAATTAGCGGAGCGCCAGGAAATGGAGCGGTTGCTTTACGTTGCCCTGACTCGGGCACGACACACTCTGGTGCTTGCGTTCGATCACTTTCTCTTTCATACCGCACAAGGCGCGAGTCCGAAGAATTCGCAGGCACGGTGGTTGCGCAGCGCCAAAACGGAAGAGAATGGAGAAGTTTTTGGGAAACTTCCGAAAGAGGCACGATGCTGCCTCGTAACTCAACAAGAGCAACGAGAGGGCACAATACAACGAGAACTGGAACAGAAATTAACTCTGCTTCCCGAAATTGGAGCAAAGACCAAGCGCGACGGTTTGAAACGCGCCGCGGATTATGTTCGCAAATTAAACCCAAGCCGCGTCGCCGGCGGACAGGTCTGGCCAATCAGCCGGGTCGACACCTGGAAGGAAACCGATCCCGAATTGCGGCCATTGGCGGTGGAGAGTGCGGCCACACGATATGGACTATGGTGGCACGAGTTCGCGCAGCAAATTCCGTGGACAGCCGACGCGAACGCTCACGCAAGAATATTCGATGAACATCAATTGCGTTCACCGGACGCCGCTCGCTCGCTTCGGGAATGGCACCTTTTGCAGGAACATCTTAACGATTCCGCCGATTTCCGACAAAAGTTCGCAGGCGACAATGTGCTTTTGCATTCGGAAATGCCGTTCCTATGGCCAAGCGAAGCGTCGAAATGCATAGAAGGAATTGTCGATCTTGCGATTTTCGATCGCGCCAAACGGGAATGGTTAATTCTCGATTGGAAAACAAACCGGATCAGCGGCGATCAAATCACTTTACTGCGCAAACAATACCTGCCCCAACTTGCGGCCTACTGGAGGACTGCTGCGACGAAGCCACCGCCGATCAAAAGAATGGCACCAATGAGTTTATCGTTCATAGAATATGACATGTGGACTGGAGGCTAATAAGAAGTAGGCGAATGTTGGCAACTAACGACGAGATTTTTTCGCCAAATCCAATAATCCTAGCGCGATTTCCTAAGATCAACAATCGCGCTCGCCACGGATGAATTGCTCGACGCAGCGATGCGCTTCGTCATCTGTCATCTGGACTGGCGGATGCTTGGAAAAATAGGCGGAGGCAGAGTGAAGAACGCCGCCGATGCCGCGATCAAGCGCAAGCTTGCAGCAGCGGATCGCGTCGATCACGATGCCAGCGGAATTCGGCGAGTCTTCAACGGAAAGTTTGAGATCGAGCTCCATCGGCACATCGCCGAAGAGCCGGCCTTCCACGCGAATGAAGCAGATTTTGTTGTCGAGCTGCCACGGCACGTAATCGCTCGGGCCGATGTGAATATTCTCGTCCGCGAGCCGTTCGCTCATGACCGATTGCACGGCCTCGGTCTTCGAGGTTTTTTTCGAGGCAAGCCGGCTCCGATTAAGCATGTTCAGGAAATCGGTGTTGCCGCCAGTATTCAATTGGTAGGTCCGCTCGACTTTCACGCCACGCTTGCGGAAAAGATCGACAATCGTGCGATGCAAAACAGTCGCGCCCATTTGCGCTTTGATATCGTCGCCGATGACCGGCAAATTCTTGTCGGCAAAACGCTTGGCCCAAATCGGATCGCTCGCGATGAAAACCGGGATGTTATTTATGAAGGCGATGCCGGCCTCGAGGGCGCAGCCGGCGTAAAAGCGCGTCGCTTCCTCGGAACCAACCGGCAGATAATTGAGCAGAATCTCCGCACAGGAATCTTTTAGCTCGGCGACGATCTGTTCGCGGGTTGATTCCTTCTCCAGCGGCAGAAAAGTTCGCAACGGATCCTGTTCGCGCATGTGCTGGGCATAGCTGTCGAAAACGCAGCCCATTTTCACGATTGCGCCAGTGAGGTTGATCTTGTCGCAGAAGACTTTCGTGCAATTGGGCGGTGAGAATATCGCCTTGCTGACATCAAGTCCGACCTTGCGCCGATCGATGTCGAATGCGGCCACGATTTCGATGTCGCCCGGCCGATAAGAGCCAATTTGCCGATGCATCAATCCCACACCGGCGCCATTAGCGGAGGAACCATGATAAAAGTTTATTCCTTGGATGAGCGAACTGGCGCAGTTCCCCACCCCGACGATGGCGATTCTTATTTTTCTCATTTCCTGAATTATTAAGCTATCTGCACCTTCGCGGTCGCGGCAAGATGCAAGTTAACCCCGCTTTACTGGAGCCTGGCTATCAAGCTCCTCCCGGAGCAGCTGCCGTCCCGACAATTGACTGCATTTTTCCACAGTCGCGACTGCTTGCAAGGACTGATATAAGTGCAAAGCCCTGAGGAGTTTTTTATTGAAAAAGAAACCGTTGACGAAGAGATAGACTAAATGCATTTCGGGGTTGGGGCCGTAGCTTTGTTGATTCTGTTGGCTTTGCCTGCTCCATTGCCGGCGGCGGCCCCCACTTATAACATCGAAGAAGCGGTCGCGCTTGCCCACGCACAGAATCCCGAAATTGCCGTCGCAGGCAAGAAAATCGCGGCCGCGCGAGGTGGTCTGGTTGAAGCGCGCTCCGGCTTTCTTCCCTCGGTGATGTCGACGGGTCTGGTCGATAAACGAGAGCACCAGTCGGACACACGCCTTCGAGATGAAGATTACAACGCCTCGCTGCGGGTGGTACAGAACCTTTACACCGGCGGCGCCGTCACCAGCCAGGTCGCGATCGCCCGCTTGAACATCGACAAGCAGGAATACGAGTTCCAGGAAATCGCCAACCGGGTGGCAATGGATGTGCGCGTCGGGTTTAACGAACTTCTTTTAAATCGTGCCAAGATTCGCGTGCGCGAAGACTCGGTGCGCGTTTTGCAAGAGGAACTCAAAGCGCAGGAGGAAAGGTTAGGCGCGGGTATCGTCGGCAAATTGAACGTTCAGCGCGCCGAGGTTGCGCTGGCCAATGAACGGCCGGAGTTGATCAACGCGCAGACCCAGCTAAAAAATTCCTACCTGCGACTCGGAGAACTTTTCGGGATCAACTTTCCGCCCGATTCCGAGCAAGCGCCCTTTGAAATTTCTGGACAATTGCAATATCACCCGCGCCATTTCGATCTGAACGAGTGTCTGGTTCGAGCCGATGTCAGCCGTCCAGAGCTTAAAGCGCGTCAGAAAGATATCGAGATCGAAGATCGACAATACACGCTGAACCAAAGCGAACTTCGCCCTCGGGTGGGATTTTTTTCCGCTTACGAAATTTACAACGAGCGGGACCCGCAGGTCGGCCACGAATTTAATCATGGGTATTTGGTGGGAATAAACGCGACTTGGCACATCTTCGACGGGTTTGCGACCAAGGGACGACTGCAGGCGACGCGAGCCCGGCGCGAAGCCGCTGTTCAAGCGCTCGGCGCGGCGCGGCGCGCAGTTGCTTCCGAAGTCCGCGGCGCATTTTTCGATCTCGAGCAAGCGGAACGCGTTCTCGAATCCGAAACCAGAAATGTGCAGACCGCCGACGAGTCGCTCGAGATTGCTAAGAGCAACTTCGCAGCCGGATTAGGGACGCAACTCGACATCCTGCAGGCATCCTCCGATGTAACCCGGACCCGTACCACGCGACTAAGCGCAATTTACTTGCATAATGTGGCACTGGCGCGTCTCGCGCGGGCGTGTGCCAGCTCCCCGGAGGCACTCGATTTCATGACCACCAACAAAGACGAGCGCGCGGAAGCACGAGTTTCAAATGTTGCCCAGCCACCAGCGAAGTTGACCGAGCGATGAAACCGCGCGTTCTGACTCCGGGCACCCGATGGAGGTCAACCACAATCCTGACACTATTTATTCCAGTTTTGATCGCTTCCTTTGCGCAGATCGGGAAGGCGATCACACTGGACATGGTCCTTCAAACAACGCTGGACAAAAATCCCGCGATCGCGCAGGCGAAAGCGCGCCTCGAAGAAGCGGCCGGGGAGCGGCTCGTCCTCCGTTCCATCATGTGGCCCGATGCTAAAGTCGGAGTTCCCGCAGGCGTTCAAGGCGGCTACCGCGCGGGCGAAAGCGCTACCAAAGGGTTCGGTTTCGCGCGCGGATCCTTCGTTCAACCCCTGTTCAATGCGGCTGTGCCGCCGTCGCGCCGGCGTGGAGATGTCGATCTTTTGATCGCGGAACAGCAACTGAACATAACCGTGGTCGAACAGCTTCATACGGCCCGGTTGGCTTTTTATACAGCCCTTTACAATCGCGAACTGCAATCGATCCGCGAAGACCAACGACAACGATTGGAACAAACCGTTGCCAGTCAAAACGATCGTTATGAAGCCGGACTAACCGATCGCAGCGCTTTGACCAGCGCGACGGTGCAAGCTCACGAACTGGATTCCCAAATTGAGAGCGCGCGTCGCGCGGGTGTGGCAGCGCAGTTAAAAATGGCAGAGGTGATGGGAGAAGCTCTGGCGCCAGGAGCAGGCCCGGTCGGGGCTGAAGGGGAGCTGCAATTTGCCCGGATGATTGTCGATCTTAATGCGGAAACAGCGTCCGCCCAGAAGCGGCGGGCCGACCTCAAACTTGCCCGGCTGCTGGTTCGCGCGGCCAATGAAGCTGAGCGGATCATCGAAGCCGGTTATTATCCGGCAATCGCAGCCGCCGTTTCGGGGGAGTACATCCCAGTGTCGGGAATTCATCGCGAAGATTCCACCCGCCGAACGGAGGACCTTTCGTCGGAAATCCGCGCCGGCGCAGTTTACACATGGCGCGTTGTCGACAACGGCAAGGTGGCGGGCGCGGCATCGAAGCAACGTGCAGCACGCGAGATAAACGAACTTACCTGCCGAAAATTGGAAGCAAACGTGAGTCGCGAATTGCTGCGCATCCACAACGATTTGGAGATGATCGAAGGTCGGCAAAAATCGTTGGCGGCGGCTTCCGATGCCGCGGAACAAAGCGCCCATCTCGTCGAACAAAATCTGGCCGGAGGCATCGCGTCGCAACTCGAGTACCGTCTGACCGAAACCGGCTTTTTGGAAACTAAAACCGGGTTGCTCGATGCCATTTATCAGCACAATCTCGCTGTCGCCGAATGGGATCGCGCCACCGGACGCTATTTTCAATTTTCCGAAGACACCGCATTAAACCTGCATTAGTTCCAGCAATTGAAATTGCCGGAATCAAAAAGATTTTTCTGGGTCGGTGGAGTGCTGCTCGCGCTTTTTTTCGGCGTGGTCTATTACTTTTTCCTGCCGGTGGCAGAGGTGACTACGATCCGCCGCGGAACCGCCTTCGCCGCGGTCTACGGGACGGTGCGAATCGAGCCCGCCTTCGTCGTGCCGGTCCGCGCACAAAACGCGGGATTCATCAAGCTGGCAGAGCCTTTCTCGACCGGACGGGGGGCGATCGGCAAAGGCGTTAAAACAGGCGAGCTGCTTGCGACAATTGCCGACGAAACAACCGCGCGGCAATTAAAACAGGCTCGCGCGGATCTGGAGGCGGCAAAACAGCGCGCCGCGCTTCCTCTTCCTTCTTCGGAGTTGCTCAAAGCTGCCGAAGACAACCTGCAACGTCTGGAGAAAGTGGTTGCGTCGGGCAATGTCCCGACCGTCGAGTATGAGAAGTCGAAGACGGAAGCGAATCGATTGCGGAGCACCGTGGAAACCGAGCGCATCGAGCGCGACCGCAATTTAGAGATGCTCGATGAAACGTGCAAAAAACTCGAGGCCCAAATGAAAAACTCCGAAGTCCGTTCCCGAATCGATGGACTCCTCACCAATATCAAAACCATCGATGGCGAACTGGTGGCGGAAGGGAATGAACTTTTCACCGTGTCTTCGCGCAAGAACTACGTGCGCGGCGAGGTAAACGAAGAAGACGTTGGCGAAGTGAAACCGGGTATGAAAGCGATCGTGCAATTGTACGCCTACCGCACGCAACAGTTCGCGGCGCGGGTTTCCTCCATTCAACCGGCGGCCGATCCGGAAACGCAGCGCTACACCATTGTGCTCGAAATGGAGAAGCCGCCCGACAACCTCATGGCGGGAATGACGGGA
>QHRC01000097.1:0-424 GCA_003219995.1 Verrucomicrobiota bacterium | reverse complement strand
CACGCGCGCTGCTTGTCGATCAAGCGTGGATTGTAAAAGACGGCAGCGTCCAACGGCGAACGGTCAAGGTCGGCTACCGCACGTTGGATTTTTCGGAAGCAATTAGTGGTCTATCCGAAGGCGATCGCGTCGTCCTCAGCGACCAGGACAGATTGCGGCTCGGCCAGGCGGTGCGGCAGCGCAAGATCGACAGCGTCCCCTCGCAAATAAAGTGACCCCGCCGCTTTATATCGCGATGCGCTTTCTTGTTCATCGCAAACGGGCCTTGCTCCTCAGCCTTGCCGGCGTCGTGTTTGGCGTGGCCATTTTCATCGGCACACAGGCGCAAACCCAGGGTTTCGCCAAATATTTCATAGACTCGAGTCTCGGCAGCAACGGCGCGGTGATTGTTCGTTCCCGCTTTCGGCCACGTTCGCCCATGCTC
>QHRC01000282.1:2665-4469 GCA_003219995.1 Verrucomicrobiota bacterium | reverse complement strand
TATCTTCGCTACCTGCGTGATCGCAAGGCGGAGGAGCGTTCCACCGTTCGTGAAGACGATGATGACACATTGACTCTTCTCAAGAAGCACTCAGCGACGTCCCGCCGTTTTAACGATTTAACCTTTTAACAATTTAACGGTCATGGAGTCCTTAGACGAAATCAAAGCACGCGTCGAGGCAGCGGTCGCGGGCGCCAAGATCGACATCGTCCCAAATCCAGGGCCTGCGAATCAACCGTCGATGTTGATCGATAATGAACACGCGCCCGCGGTTGCACGGTTTCTGCACGACGATCCTGCATTGCGCTTGGATTTCTGTTCGAACGCGACCGGTGTCGATTGGCTCGATCGCACGGTGAAGAAGACGATGAAAGTGAAAAAGGTCGTCGACGGCGTTGAAAAAGATGTCGATGAAACGACGGAGGAAAAAATCCCCGGCTATCTTGAAGCGGTCTATCACCTTTATTCGATGACGCACAAGCACGGTCCGGTAATTATTAGAATGCAAACAACAAATCGCGCAGAAGGCGCGCTGTTGCCGTCGCTTACGCCCATCTGGCGCAGCGCGGAATTTCAGGAGCGAGAAATTTTCGATCTCTACGGCGTGCGTTTCGATGGCCATCCCGATCTGCGGCGCATTTTGATGTGGGATGAATTTGTCGATTACCCGATGCGCAAGGATTATCGCGAGCCGGATGATTACGAATACGAACCGACGCCGCATGACGACGTGCTCGAGAAGGCTAAGCAACATTACAGCCCGCGGCCGGAACTCGACGGTGCGGAGAGCATCGCGCCTCAGACGAGTTAAATTGTTAAATTGTTACAATGTTAACAGGGAAAGAAACGTTGCCGTTTTAACGATGTAACCTTTTTAACGTTTTAACCCTTTCCCATGACCGCGACCATCCAAACACTCGAGCCATCTGCTCCCTCGATGACTTCGCGACTCGACGGCGAGCTGCTCGAAGTCTCGCTGGGACCGCAGCACCCATCGACCCATGGCGTTTTTCGCATGAACGTTGCGCTCGAAGGCGAAATCGTCCGCAGACTCAAGCCGGTGTTTGGTTATTTGCATCGCAATCACGAAAAGATCGGCGAGAACACGAGCTATCTCGGGTCGATGCCGTACACGGATCGACTAGATTATTTTTGCTCGATGACGAACAACTGGGCTTACGCGCTCAGTGTCGAAAAGCTGGCCGGCATCGAAGTTCCCGAGCGAGCTGAATATTTGCGAATTATTCTCGCCGAATTGACGCGCGCTTCGTTGCTCGGTTTCCTGCTTAGCGACATGGGCGCGTGGGGCACGCCATTGATGTATGCGTTCCGCGAGCGCGAAAAGATTCTCGATTTGTTCGAATCGCTCTCCGGCTCGCGCATGATGTGCGATTACATGCGATTTGGCGGATGTCGCGTGGACGCGGGCGCGGATTGGATGGAGCGGGCAAAGAAGATTATCGATCTTTTCCCGCGGTTTCTCGATGAGTTCGAAAAGCTAATCGTCGAAAATGAAATTCTTATCGCGCGGACACAGGAGGTCGGCAAACTATCCGCTGAATTGGCGATCAGTGCCGGTATCACCGGCCCAATGTTGCGCGCGTGCGGGGTGAATTACGACATCCGTAAAGTGGACGGCTACGGGTTTTACCCGCGCTTCAAATTCCGCGTGCCGCTCGGTGAACACGGCGACACTTATGACCGATTGATGATGCGCGTGCTCGAAATGCGCGAGAGCATCGGAATTTTAAAACAGGCTTTGGAACAAATCCCGGCCGGTCCGATCCTGAATCCGAAAGTAAAG
>QHRC01000282.1:2031-2616 GCA_003219995.1 Verrucomicrobiota bacterium | reverse complement strand
GGCGAACTCGGTTTCTATTTAATCAGCGACGGCGGACCAAATCCGTATCGTTATCGCGTGCGTCCGCCGAGTTTCATCAATCTGACCGTTTTGGAGGACCTTTGTCTTGGTCATACCGTCGCCGACGTGATGGTTATCTTAGGCAGCGTCGATATCGTGATGGGAGAAGTGGATCGCTAGTCGTTGCGATCCAGTGAAAGCAGTTTTTAGTCCGTTGCGCGCCATTTTGAGTTTCGCACAAGGGTCGCGAAGGACACGACGAATCTAGGATTCCCGAAATTTTTTCAGCCCGGATATTTCATAGCCGCTCGGCGGAGAGCCGAGCAGCCCCTTCGAAGCGAATGAGCTCGAGTTTGTGCAGGCAGCTGTCCGACAATTTGGATTGATGCTCAGATTGGTTGAAGAGGCTGGGCTAACCCAGCTGGTTCCTATGAAGTGGCTGCCTCTTCGGGCGTATTTTTGCTGAGCTAGCGAAAGAATGCGGGTCAGAGTGTGCGCAGATATTTCTGAACTTCGTCGTGGCTGCCGATGAAGCGAAGGATCAGCGCGTCCGGCGATGCGCGAAACAGGATGCGAAGCGCCAGG
>QHRC01000282.1:1306-1974 GCA_003219995.1 Verrucomicrobiota bacterium | reverse complement strand
GCCTAACTCAGGCAGCCTTAGCAGGACCTCGGCGCACTGCTTTCTTGGCAGCGCGCGCAGGCGCTTTTGCACGTCGGGGTCGATGACCAGCGATTTTCTCAAGAGCTTCCTCCAAATTGTTGGGCAGGGTGATGAATTTGCCTTCGCGCCGCATCTTTTCGATGCGCGCATTGTCGGCCGTGATGAATGCGTCCAGCTCCGCGGCGGTGACGCCATATTCCCGCCAGGCATAGTCGGTCGCTTCAACTTCTACCGGACGCAGAGCGACGACCGTTGCCCCGGCGAGGATGCCGATGTCTTCGCCTTTAACCGCAGCGGTCAGCCATTTACCAAGATTCTTCTTCGCGTCGGTAATTGTTAGAGTCGTCATAGGAGCTATTAAAAGACTATTACCGGCCTCAGTCAAGCCGCTGAAACGATGAGCATCGGTTCAGGCAATTCTTGGATCGATTGAGGCGTGAGCGATGGATTCTCTCCCCTCGCGTAATGGGAAAACCGGGCCAACGATGTAACTTTTGTAACGTTTTAACAATTTAACCTTTTCACGATGTAAAATTTTGTAACTCTTGTAACAATCCCCACTCCCATTTAACATTTTACCAATTTAAGGGTGACGAAGTCATGATCGGCGCGGGCATATTAAAAGGGATGGCGGTGACGGCCCGGAA
>QHRC01000282.1:0-1284 GCA_003219995.1 Verrucomicrobiota bacterium | reverse complement strand
GAGAAGGACCGCTTGATCACGGTCCAATATCCGGAGGAACGCATTCCCCTCGCCGAGAATTACCGCAACTTTCCCTTCCTCCCCTACGACGGCGATGATCCGCATGCCGGGCTGCGCTGCGTGGCGTGCAAAATCTGCGAGAAGGAATGCCCGCCGCAGTGCATCTATATTATTAAGAGCGAAGACAAAAAGCCCGATTACATGGGCAAACCGCAATTTTATCCGGCGGTCTTCGACATCGATATTTCCGTCTGCATGAGCTGCCAGATCTGCGTCGAGGTTTGCCCATTCGAGGCAATCAAGATGGACAAGGAATTCGAATTGAGCCGGCGCGAACGTTTCGATGCATTACTGTTCCGCAAGGACGAGCTATCGAAGTCGAACGATTACTACCATCGCATCTGCCCGACCGAAGCTGCCGAGGTCGATGCCAAATTGGCTGAAGCAGCGGCGGCAGCCGAGGCGAAAAAGAAGGCAGCCGCAGCCGCAGCTGCTGCCAAGGCAGCGCCTGCATCGACCAGTCCCGCTCCAGGATCGACATCTACGCCGGACGCGTCGCTGCCAGCGTCCGCGCCACCAGGCGATTTGGTTTAGTTATTTTGGTTATGCCGAATCTGGGTGGAGATCGCGATTCGCCGCGCGAACAATCGGATACGGTCGCGCAAAAAGCTCCTGACCTAGGTACTGGAACGCCAACAAGTCCACCAATCGTCGGTGCAGATCGCGCCCAGGAAAATCCCACGCCGGGCGCGCAGCCTCCAGTCGAACGGGAACCGGCGAAGTATCAAACGGTGCGTTTTGGACTCCGCGAAATGGGACCGGTGCGCTCTCTCAAAACGCTGCTCTCGGTAAACCAGAAAAAGGGATTCGTTTGCCAAAGTTGTGCCTGGCCTAATCCGGATAAAGACCGGAAAGTCGCGGAATTTTGCGAGACCGGTGCGAAAGCGGTTGCTGACGAAGCAACGAGCAGGCAATTGACCGAAGAATGTTTTCGAACGCATTCGCTGGACGATCTGCGAAGCCGAAGCGATTTCTGGCTCGGGCAACAGGGACGCTTAACCCAACCGCTGGTCAAGCCTGCCGGCTCGAATCATTACCAGCCGATTACGTGGGGCGATGCGTTCAAGTTGATTGCGAAGGAACTCAACGCCCTTCCAACACCGAACGCGGCCGCGTTTTATACCAGCGGCCGGACGAGTAACGAGGCTGCGTTTCTCTATCAACTGTTCGTCCGCCAGTTCGGGACCAACAATCTGCCGGATTGCTCGAACATGTGCCACGAAT
>QHRC01000096.1:2321-9995 GCA_003219995.1 Verrucomicrobiota bacterium | reverse complement strand
TCGGACATCACTTTATCTTCAGGCGGAGATAGCGAAACATTCTCGTGAACGAAGGAAACGTCTGCTTTTCGGAGTCAAGGTGCGCGAGTTGGAGAAGACCCTTTGGCTTTCGCTCGATGCATACGCCGAGCAATATCAGGCGCTGAAAGGCTGGCTGCGTCAGGCCCTCCGGGCCAAAACCGAGATGGTGGAGGCCAATCTTCGCCTCGTTATTTCGATTGCAAAAAAATACACAAACCGCGGTTTGTCGTTTCTTGACCTGATCCAGGAAGGAAACATGGGGTTGATGAAAGCGGTCGAGAAGTTTGAATATCGCCGTGGCTATAAGTTTTCCACTTATGCCACATGGTGGATCCGCCAGGCCATCACGCGCTCGATCGCCGATCAAGCGCGCACCATTCGCATTCCCGTCCACATGATCGAGACAATCAACAAGCTGATGCGTGTGCAAAAGCAACTCGTCCAGGAGTATGGCCGGGAGCCTACGCCCGAAGAAGTGGCGGAAGAGATTTTGTTGCCGGTCGATCGCGTTCGGGCAGTCCTGAAGATGGCGCAACAGCCGATCTCGCTTCAATCTCCGGTGGGCGAAAGTGAGGAAACTAATTTCGGCGACTTTATCGAGGATAAAGGCGCCGAAAACCCGAGCGACATGACGGCGATTGTTTTGTTGAAGGAGAAAATCAAAGACGTATTGGAGACGTTGACGGAGCGAGAGCGCCAGGTGCTGGAGCAACGGTTTGGATTAGTCGACGGATACAGCCGCACACTCGAAGAAGTGGGCCGCCAATTTCGGGTCACTCGCGAGCGTATCCGGCAAATCGAAGCGAAGGCTTTGCGTAAAATGCGCCACCCGACCCGCATCCGGCAACTTGAAGGTTTTCTCGAAGCGCCCGAAGTGTAGATGTTCGGTCTTGCCAGCTTTTCCGAACGCAACTTTCAGTGGCGCAGATAGTTCAATTTGGTGGAGAATATGAAACGCGAAGATGATCAGCAACTCTGGGAGCTCCTGGGCCGATTGGCCGAGCCCAAGCTCTCTCCATTCTTCGCCCGCAATGTCCTGAGAAAGGTCCGGCAGGAACCCGGTTCGTTCGAACGTGTGCGATTGTGGTTAAGCTGGCGAAAACTTGTCCCGGCATCAGGTTTGGCACTGGCCGTGATCGCCGCGCTTATCGCGCTCCATCACCCGGGCCCGTCACAGCGCCCGTCGGAACGCGAGCCCGATGTGGTGGCGAAGATTGACCCGCAAGATTACGAGGTCGTTGCCGATCTGGACGAATTACTGGCTTCAGACGAGAACAACCTGTGGGAAGAAAATTCTACGTTGTAGTCATAATTGCCACGTTGTCGGTCTTTGTTTCGACTTCTGGCTTTAGTCAGGGACCTCCGCAAACAGGAGCCGATCGGGCGGGAAGTCCTGTCCGGCGCCAGCCTCATTTCCAGCCTCACTTCCAGCCTCAGTTTAAAAGCACACGCGATCGATGGTTCTCTCTCTCCCCGGAAGATCGACAATCATTCCGCCGGAATGCCGAACGCTGGATGCAAATGGGGCCCCAGGAACGCAATCTGATGCGCGCGCGGGAGAAAGTGCATCGCGAGCAGCTCAAACGCGAAGCGGAAAAGGCTTTGCGCGCGGCAAATCTTCGTCTCGACCAGGAAAAGCGCGATCTATTTGAAGAGCGCTACTTCCAAGAGCGCCGTAGAATTGAGCGGGAACTAAGGCAGGAGGTTGAGATGAAACGCCAGCAGGAATTGCCGGTGCTGCAAGAGCGGCTAAGAAAGGAATTTCAAGAGCCATTACCGGGCACAAAATCTACACCGGCAATCTCAGTGACTCCCAATCATTGACTGCGTGAGGGTCGGCCAAAAACGTAAGCTGGCCAGAATCTGCATCTGGCCAGCTTTTGAGAAATCCAAGCCTTTCGCCTCGACTTAGTAGTGGCGATGGTAACGATGATGGCGCGAGTAATAAACGCGACGCCCGTGGTACCAGTAGAAGCTTGGTCCAACGTAACCTACCGGCGAGTAGTATGGCCGCGGGTAGTATGCGTAAGGATAATACCCGTAACCGTAATATGGATATCCGTATCCGTATCCGTATCCGGGGAACCCAACTCCGATGCCAACCGAAACGCCAGCTTGCGATTGTGATGCTGACGCGAAAGCAAATCCGCTTATTGCCAGTGCGATTATCAAAAGTTTTTTCCAATTCATTTTCTTGTTCACCTCCTACATTGAACACTAGGTAAGACGCAAAGTTGTATTAAATTATTCGCTCGCTTTTAGCTTCGGAGAAATCGGGTAATGTCGCTGTCGATCCTTTGGTAAGTCGGACGCGCGAGATGCGGGGCTTCCCGAGTCGACGCAGCACCTTGGCCAGCAAATGCCACCACCGGTCCGCCGGTAAAAATAGGGCCGATGTACAACTGCAATTTGTCGATCAAACATTGACCCAGCGCTTGTCCCAGGATTTCGCCACCGCCCTCTATCAGCACACTTGTTATATTGTTCTGTCCCAGGTCTTTCAGCACACCATCCAGAGATTTGTTTCGATAAACCATCGTCCGCCTGGCGAAGCGATCTGTAAAAATCTTTGCGCTTTTCGGCAAAGATCCTGATCGAGAAAGTATAACACGCCAAGGCTGGTTCTTGCCGCGAATCCTACGCACGGTCAGCCGCGGATTGTCGATCTTGATCGTGTTCGCTCCAACCAAAATTGCATCGACAGTTCCACGCAGCCGGTGCGCGTGACGCCGCGCGGCCGCGCTCGTAATCCAGCGCGATTCCTCCGGCGGCCGCGTCAGCCGTCCGTCCAGGCTCATGCCGCATTTCGCAATGACAAATGGCCGGCGTGTAACAATCCATTTGTTGAACGTTTCATTTAAAACAACGCATTCGTCGGCAAGGATCCCGCTCCGTACTTTGATTCCCGCGTCGCGCAGTAGTGCAATCCCGCGTCCGGCGTGATCGGGATTTAGATCGATGGCGCCGATGACGACATTCTTAACGCCACGCTCGATGATTTCGCGAACGCAGGGTCCCGTTCGTCCGACGGTCGAACAGGGCTCAAGCGTGACATACAATGTGGATTTTGCTGGAATGGCGCGCGAGAACTTTCGAAGGCATTCGATCTCGGCATGTGGCTCGCCGGCCCCACGGTGATGGCCACGAGCGACAATTCGATTATCCAGTACCAAAACCGCGCCTACGGCCGGATTGGGACTCGTCAGTCCAATTGCACGTCGCGCTTCATTCAAAGCGACGCGCATGAAGCGTTTATCGCGTTCGACAACAGTCACGAGATGAATATTGCGGCGAACAGCAATTGGTAAAACGAGATTTCGATGCGAGCAAAACTCGGCGTTTTAAAACAGCGTGTGCAAGTCTGTCACGACGATCGCGGCACACCTTTCTTTGAGGTGGGACAAACTGATCCGCATTTACCGTAAGATCGACCTCGCTATTGTGCGTTAAGCATTGGAAATTAGGAGCTTATCGCGATCAGGCTCCTCAGAACTCTTTGGCACATGATGAGCTAAATAAGAATCCAGTAACTTTTAGAAAGGAAAGGATCACAAATTATGAGTTTAATTCGCTATCACAGTCCTGAGATAACTTCCTGGCCGACTTTTGGCCGGCTGAGCAATCTTCGTGATGAATTGGACACTCTCTTTGAGCTGCCCTTTTGGTCGAATTTCGGTCGCCAGACACAACTTTTTAGCGGCTGGACGCCCGCGCTCGACCTTTATCAAAGCAACGACAATGTGATCGCTCTGATCGAGCTCCCCGGTATGCGCAAGGAAGACATCGAGATTTCTTTGCATGACGGAATGCTGACGATCGCGGGCGAGCGCAAGATGGAAACACCAGGGGGCGAAAAGGCCGAACGCAGCGAACGCTACATCGGCAAATTCCGCCGCAGCATCACGCTGCCGACTCGTGTGGACGCAAACAAAGTAAGCGCGACCTACAAGGACGGCATTTTGACGGTCACGTTGCCCAAAGCCGAGGAAGCAAAACCAAAGCAGATTCAGGTCAACGTCAGTTAACAATTTGAAGAAAAGGAATTGAGAAAGGAATTGAAGATGAACACAACCGTTTGGGAAAACCGCGGTCGCAATGGTGATCGCACTCAGGTCGAGCGTTACGTCGCACCAGCCTCGAGTGTCATTGAAAACGGCGATGGTTATACGCTTCAGGTCGAAATGCCTGGCGTGAACAAGGAAGGACTCGAAATCTCGGTGGAGAACAATGAATTGACCATTATCGGACGACGTTCTTTGCCCATGATAGATGGCGCGTTAATGCATCGCGAGTCGCGTCCGGAAGATTTCCGGCGTGCTTTCGAGCTCGATCCCTCCATCGAGACGGACAAAATTAGCGCAAAAATGGACCAGGGCATCGTCACGCTGACTCTGCCAAAAGCCGAGCAGGTGAAGCCGCGCAAGATCGCTGTGAAGTAAAGCCACTTTTTATCTGGCTAGAGGAGGCCGCGAATTTACGTTCGCGGCCTTTTCGTTTTCAGGCGAATCGATCAGGAGCTTTTCTGCTTGGCGAATCGATCGACCCAGACTTACTTAGAGGCATCCAAATATGGCCGCTAAAACTGTAGAGAAGACGGGTGAAAACAAAGTCATTGCCGCGCGGGACAAGAATCTCGATCTGGCGATTCAGCAGATCGCCAAGGATTATGGCGAAGGCGCCATCATGCGGTTCGGTGACGGGAAGATCGCCGATATCGATGTCATTCCAACGGGCAACATTCTCATCGATCGGGCGCTTGGCGTCGGTGGATTTCCGCGCGGGCGAGTAGTTGAAGTTTTCGGGCCAGAAGGATCGGGAAAGACCACACTCACACTCACGGTGATCGCGCAGGCGCAAAAGCGGGGCGGCCTGGCCGCATTTATCGATGTCGAGCATGCGCTCGATCCACAATATGCGAAAAAGCTCGGTGTCGATCTTGGTGACCTGCTCATTTCTCAGCCGAGCTCTGGCGAGGAAGCGCTGCGCATTTGCGAAACCCTCGTTCGATCGAATTCGCTGGATGTGATCGTGCTTGATTCGGTGGCCGCATTGGTTACGAGGGCCGAGTTGGAAGGCGAAATCGGCGACGCTACCGTTGGCGCGCAGGCCCGGTTGATGAGCGCAGCTTTGCGCAAACTCACTTCGTTGATCGCCAAGGCGCGCACCTGCTGCATTTTTACCAACCAAATCCGCGAAAAGATCGGCGTGATGTTCGGCAATCCGGAAACAACCCCGGGGGGGAAAGCGTTGAAATTTTATTCGAGCGTGCGCGTGGATATCCGCCGAATCGGGGCGATCAAGCAGACTGACGGTGTTGTCACTGGCAACCGGACCCGCATCAAAGTGGTGAAGAACAAAGTCGCGCCGCCTTTTACCGAGGCCGAGTTCGACATCATGTACAACGAGGGTATTTCCCTGACCGGCGCGCTCCTCGATCTTGCCCTGGAAAAACAAATCATCGAAAAGCGCGGCTCCTGGCTGAACTACAAGGGAACGCAACTGGCGCAAGGGCGCGACGCTGCCAAAGAAGTTTTGAAAACCGACCAGACGCTCTACAAAGAAATCGAGACCGCGGTGAAGGCGAAACTCGACGAAGATAAACGATAGGCCCCACGCGCGCGCAAAAGGTTCCATTTGAAATCCGCGTTCTCAGGATTCCTCTATTCGAGAGGAAAAAGACTGCGACGCCTTTGGTCTGGACGGCGCGGAGCGGAATTGAAATGATTCCGGCGAATTCTCGCCACGAACATGACCGCTGAGCTGGAAGGGGATGCTCAACTCGAAATCGGGCATGTCTTGTTCATGGATATTGTCGGGTTTTCGAAATTGCTCGTTGATGAGCAGAGCGATGCTTCACAGCGGCTTAATCAGATTGTTCGCAACACCGAGCAGTTCCGCGCGGCAGAAGCAGCCGACAGGCTGATTCGACTGCCGACTGGCGATGGGATGGTGCTCGTCTTTTACACCAGTCCCGAAACGCCGGTGCGATGCGCGATGGAAATTGCGCGGGCGCTAAAAGATTCTTCGTTTGGTTTACGCATGGGCATTCATAGCGGGCCCGTAAACAAAGTTTCCGATGTAAACGATCGGTCGAATCTGGCCGGCACCGGAATCAACATGGCGCAGCGCGTGATGGATTGTGGCGATGCCGGACACATTTTGCTGTCGAAACGAGTGACCGAAGACCTCGAGCAACACAGCAAGTGGCGGCCGCGGTTGCATCATCTCGGCGAGTTCGAAGTCAAACACAGTGTCAAGATCGACATCGTCAATTTGTACACTGATGAGGTCGGCAACCCGACGCTGCCGGCGAAGCTTAAAGACAAGAAAGTCACACCGGCTTCTCCTCTTTCCAGGTTTGCGAAGCCGACTTTGGTTGCGGCCTTGCTAATTGCAATTGGGCTCATTGGCGTTTGGTTCTTTGTTCATCACGGCCAAAGCTCGGCCGGTTTGCCGTTGGCGACGATTTTTCCCGGCAAGAGCATTGCCGTCCTACCGTTCAAACCTTTGGTTGCAAGCAATCGCGATGAAGTGTTGGAAGCGGGAATGGCCGACAGTTTGATCACTAAACTGAGCACGACGCGCGAGATCATCGTCCCATCGCTTTCGTCTGTTCGAAAGTATGATGATTTGAAGCAAGATTCCGTCAGCACTGGCCGGGCGCTGCGAGTGAACTCGGTGCTGGAAGGCAATGTCCAGAAATCAGGCGATCGAATCAGAGTGACAGCACGGCTGATCAAAACCGCGGATGGTTCTTCGCTTTGGGCGGGCACGTTTGACGAAAAGTTTACCGACGTTTTCGCCGTTCAGGACACCATCGCGCAAAAAGTAGCGAATGCGCTCGCGGTTCGGCTCAGTGAAGACGAGCAGAAGCGCCTGACCAAACGCTACACTGAGAACACCGAGGCGTATCAGCTCTATCTCAAAGGCCGTTTTGATTGGAACAAGTACACGGAGGAAGGGTTCATGAAGAGCATCGAGTTTTTTAAACAGGCGCTCGAGAAAGATCCGAACTACGCGCTCGCTTACTCAGGCTTGGCCGACTCTTACAGTTTGTTAGGCGAAGCTTCGTTCCTCCCGCCGAAGGAGTCTTTCCAGAACGCGCGGATCTATGCAGAGAAAGCGCTCAAGCTCGATGAAGCTTTGTCTGAAGCGCATCTTTCACTCGGCATCGTAAAACTTTTTTACGATTGGGATGTTCCTGGTGCGGCGAGAGAATTGCTCCGGGCCAAGGAACTCGATTCGCACAATGTGCAGGTCTATCACTTCAACGGCCACCGCTTGGAATTCGAGTCTCGGTTTGAAGAAGCCATCGCCGAATTCGAGCGCGGCGTAGACGTGGATCCCACGAATCTTATAATCAACACTGAATTGGCGAACGCCTACTACTTCGCGCGCCAATTCGATGCCGCCGTGGCACAGTGCCGCAAAACCCTCGAATTGGACCCGAACTTCGCGACCGCATCGGTGTGGCTTGCGCAAGCATACGAACAAAAAGGAATGTACCAGGAGGCTCTAACGGAATTGAATAAGGTTCGCGCAGTGGCCGAGACCTGGTCTTTTTTTATCGCGGAAGTTGGATGCAGCGAAGCAGGACTGGGCCATCGCGCTGAAGCGGAGAAGAGTATTAAAGAACTCGAAGAACGGATGACG
>QHRC01000096.1:0-2290 GCA_003219995.1 Verrucomicrobiota bacterium | reverse complement strand
TGTTCTAGGTGACAACGATCAGGCCTTTGCCTGGCTCGAAAAAGGGTATCAAGAGCGTTCCGGCAACATGCCGTGGATGAAAATCGAACCGAAGTTTGATCCATTGCGTCGGGACCCGCGCTTGATGGATCTGCAGCGGCGAATTGGGGTTAAATAAAAGAGGCGTCGCTCTAGACTTCGATTCTGTCCGACATGGTCGTTGAGATTTGCTTTGACATTTCGCCCCAAAAACTCAAACCTCGCCCGACCAGAGGAAGCGAGGTGATGTCTCATTCACACGAGCCTGATTTTCCCAAGAGCTAAGTCTTGCTTAGCTGGTTTAGCGAGTAGTTTGGTCGTATTGAGCTGCGTCCCAAAAGCAATGACCCAAGGGTGAGGGGCGGGGCGAAGCCTGGCGCCCAGTTGGGGTGCCGTCGACCGTTACTCTTCGGGTGCTCAAGAGACGCCGTATTTGGAACCACACCAGTGGGTAGCATTAGTTTCGTACCGCTATTTCCATTCTTTTCGTGATTTCAAGGGAGACGAGGAGGTCAATATCCCCGCTATCAAAAATGACACTTACGTGGACGCTTTCGATGTCAGCGCCACGTATGCAATAACCAAGAGACTGAGCTTAACCTTGGAAATTCCATTTCAATATGGGAGCCGGACAAACAGCGGTGAGCATGACGGAGTTCATGTCCACACCATGCGAGCCGCCGGCATGGGAGACCTGAGATTGTCGGCTAATTTCTTGCTGCTGAATCCAGATAAACATCCGAACCAAAACATCTCTTTAGAGCTGGGGGTGAAAGCACCCACCGGCGATGATGCCGCATCAGATTATTCATTCCGCGCTACGGGACCTGTGTTGCGACCGGTTGATTCTGCGATTCAACCAGGGGATGGCGGTTGGGGCGTTTTTTTGTCAGGCAATGCTTTTGCAAAGGTCTTTAAGAATACTTATGCCTACGCTAGCGGCCTTTATTTGAGCAACCCGCGCGAGTTCAACGGTGTCCAAACTGTGATTGGCGATCTTCCCGCGTTTACCGGCGGGGACAAAGGCGAAGCCTTTAATTCTGTGCCGGACCAATTCGTGGCGCGAGCCGGACTAACGAGTGCCGTTTGGCCGGCAGCAGGTGTCTCGGCTAGTCTAGGTGCACGCTGGGAGGGCATTCCGTCCCATGATTTGATCGGTGGTAGCGATGGATATCGGATACCCGGATATTCGGTTTCGATCGAACCAGGCATCTCCATTTCACGCGGCAGAGACTTCTTGGGCTTGACCGCGCCGGTCGCGGTCTACCGGCGAGGTCTCCCAGCCGTGCCTGACGTGCGTACCCATAGTCCTTTCGCTGGTCTTGCGAGTTTTGCTGATTTCCAGATCAACCTCACCTACTCACACTTGTTTTGATATTTGCGCTCGTGTCGGTCTCGACCGACGAGCTGCGCCTTTGCTCTCGACGGCGCGAGGCCGAGTTGAGATGATTGTCCGTTGAACCCCTAACGGGCCCGAACGTGACTGCTGAGCTTGAAAGTGACGCTCAACTTGAAATCGGCCATGTCTTGTTCATGGACATCGTCGGGTTCTCGAAGCTGCTCGTCGATGAACAGAGCGAAATTTCGCGCCGGCTGAATCGGATCGTGCGAAATACAGATCAGTTCCACGCCGCGGAAGCCGCGGACAAACTGATTCGGTTGCCCACCGGCGACGGGATGGTGCTGGTTTTCTTCACCAGTCCGGAAGCGCCGGTCCGATGCGCGGTCGAGATTGCGAGAGCGCTGAAAGATTCATCAGACTTCGGTTTGCGCATGGGCATTCACAGCGGTCCGGTGAACAAAATCTCCGATGTAAACGACCGGGCGAACCTGGCCGGCGGTGGAATTAACATCGCCCAGCGGGTGATGGACTGCGGCGATGCCGGGCACATCCTTCTTTCCAAACATGTAGCCGAAGACCTCGAGCAACATAGCAAGTGGCGGCCGCACTTACAGGATTTGGGCGAATGCGAAGTCAAACACGGGGTGCGCGTGAACGTGGCGAATCTCTACACCGGCGAAGTCGGTAACCCCGCGCTGCCCGAGAAACTCACCCGCGCGAAGCAGGAACAAGATGCGGCCGCGTTAGCCGCAGAAGAAGCAGCCGCGGTAGCCGTTAGGCGCGCTCTCACTGTTCGTCGGCGAAAGGTTGCGCTCCTAGCTGGTTCCCTCTTTGCAATGCTCGCTATCGGTTTCGGCTTTTGGGTCTACTCTCAGCGGAAATCGGCCATAGCAAAAGAAATTGCATCGCTCGCCGTGAAGCCACTGGAGA
>QHRC01000095.1 GCA_003219995.1 Verrucomicrobiota bacterium | reverse complement strand
AAAGCGCATTACGCACCGCATCGACAAGTTGGCCGCGATCGCCCGTGAACTTCTTCGGTTTCGGTTGCGGAAGGATCTTAGATGACGCGACCCGTTCATCTTTTCGCGAGGAAATCACGCGCGCTTCCACGGCGGCATTGATTGTCGAGATGACGACCGATTGTTGAATGGCCGATTGCAGAGTCCAAATGCCGGTCCCTTTCTGGCCGGCCTTGTCGAGAATAACATCGACCAGCGGTTTTCCGGTGTCGGGATCGATCTTCCGGAAAATTTGTGAGGTGATCTCGATGAGATAACTGTCGAGCTCGCCTTTGTTCCATTCGGTAAACGTTTCCGCGAGCTGCGGCGCATCCATACCGAGGACGTTTTTCAAGATCGCGTAAGCCTCGCAGATGAGCTGCATGTCGCCGTACTCGATTCCGTTGTGCACCATTTTGACGTAATGCCCGGCGCCGTCTGGGCCCATATATCGGCAGCACGGTTCGCCATCGACTTGCGCGGCAATTTTGCGAAAAATCGGCGCGATCATTTCCCAGGATTCGCGCGAGCCGCCCGGCATGAGCGACGGACCTTTGAGCGCGCCTTCTTCCCCGCCGGAAACGCCGCAGCCGACAAAATGAATGCCGCGCCCTTCCAGATCTTTGCAGCGACGCTGCGTGTCGGTGAAGAGAGAATTGCCGCCATCGATGATGACGTCGCCTTTTTCGAGCAACGGAGCGAGTTGCCCAATGACGGCATCGACCGGCGCGCCCGCCTTTACCATGATCATCGCTTTGCGCGGTCGTTTAAGCGCGCCGACGAATTCCTCGATCGTGCGCGTGGGCTGGATATTTTTTCCTTTGCCCCGGCCCCCCTTGAATTTCTCCGTGACTTCCGTGGTGCGATTAAAAACGGCGACCAAAAATCCCTTCGATTCCATGTTCAGGACGAGGTTCTCGCCCATCACAGCCAGGCCGATCAGGCCAATATCACATTGATTCGCGGTCATTTTGAGGTCTCCTTTCCTTGAGCGGCGCATAAAGCGCGCTTTCACTGTAACGAGCGATTGGAAGGCATGGCAAATCCCGTTTGCGAAGTTCTATTGACCAAGGCGCGCCTGGAAGCGCCCAAGCTGAATGCCGATTTCTCGGCGGGCGCAATCGTCGATTTCTGGGGAACCGTTCGCCAGCTTGAAGATGGACGGGAAATCGAAGGAATCGATTATGAGGCGCATGAAGTGATGGCGACGCACCAGTTGCAATCGGTTGCGGATGAGGCCGTGAGTAAGTTCGCGCTCGGGGCCGTGATTATTCATCATCGCATCGGCTTCGTGAGCGCGGGGGAGGCGTCGCTTTTTCTGCAAGTGAAAGCCAGGCGTCGGCAGGCGGCTTTCGAGGCGAGCGAGTGGATTGTCGATGAATTAAAAAGAAAAGTGCCGATTTGGAAGCGTCCCAAATTCCGCGCCGGCGAGCGAATTAGTAAACCTGAGAAAAAACCGGAATCTGCGATTCCGGCTACAATGAAATGAACTGGGCAAATCGTCTCACTCTCAGCCGGCTGTTTTTGACTATGCTCTTTGTCGCCGCGCTCAATTCGCAGTGGCAATATGGCCGCACCTGCGCGCTCCTCATTTTCCTCATCGCCGGCGTGACCGATTTCATCGATGGCGAAATCGCGCGTCGCTATGAGTGGGTCACTAATTTTGGAAAATTGATGGATCCGCTGGTCGATAAGATCATGATAGCGGCCGCATTTATTTCACTGGTGCCGCTCAAGGCCATTCCAGCCTGGGCGGCGACTACGGTGGTGGCGCGCGATTTTCTCATCACCGGTTTGCGGATGATGGCGAGTTCGAAAGGTCATGTTTTGCCGGCGGAACGGCTGGGCAAACAGAAGACATCTTGGCAAGTGGTGACCGTGATTTTTTTCCTGGCCTTGCTTTCAATGCACGAGCTGCGTTACGCGAATGAAACATCGACATGGTGGTATCGCGCCTGGCATGAAGCGGGTCCAATTTTGGTCTGGATCACAGTGGCCCTGACGATTTATTCTGGCCTCGGCTACATGTGGCGGCATCGCGAGCTCATCTCGCCGGATCAATGATTGAGCGGCCCGCTCGTGCAGGACAGCGGGCAACGGGAATCGAACCCGCATGGCCAGCTTGGAAGGCTGGAACTTTACCATTAAGCTATGCCCGCGCGCCGAATTAAGCTGCCGCGACCATTCACACCTGCCAAGTGCTTTTTCAGTTAGGGTCACTCAAGTCCCGCATGCTGGAAGAGCTTCTGCCGTGTCGGCACGTTGTAATTTGCTATTTCATCTGGCGAGGTCTAGCTACTAAAATTATGAAACTCGCCGGTTTTTTGTTTGTTTTTAGCATCTGTTTGCTTCTGCCGGTCCGGGCCGACCTCACCATCGTGCATCAGGTCCAAGGAGCGGGCCAGGACGGCGAAATGATTCTTAAAATAAAAGGCGACAAAGCGCGCATCGATGCGCCGCCAAAAATGACCACCATTATCGATGGAAAAACCGGCGAGATAACGAACCTGATGAACGATCGAAAAAAGGTCCTGCGCATTTCGGCCGATAAAATGAAAGCGGCCACCGAAATGATCGAGAAATTCAATGCGAAAAAAGAGAACATCGAGAAAGCAAAACTGACGCCGACTGGGAAGAAGGAAATGTTCAACGGTTACGAAACCGAGCAATACGTTTATGAGACGCCCACCTTCAAAGCGACCTATTGGATTGCCTCCAAATATCCGGACGGCGCCGCTATTCTAAAACAGTTGCAGTCTCTCAACTCGGAAGTGTGGAACTCAAAACGTATGGGAGTGCCTGATTACCGTGATTTCCCGGGTTTGCCGCTCAAAATGGTCGTGTCGGTAGGCGGAAGTGAAGTCATCACCACGCTTACCTCCATTAAACAGGATCCGTTAAATGACGCCGAGTTCGCCATTCCCGCAGATTTTCAGGAAGTGAAAACGCCGGACATGAACGCACTTTTACAAAACGAAAAGAAGCCGGCTGCGGAAGTTTCGCCGAAGCCTTAGCCGGACCGGGCTGAGCCGCGTGCGTGCGTCGTTGTTACTTGCCTCCAATTCTCCCCGGCGACGTCAACTATTGACCGAGGCCGGTTTTGAATTTGCGGCCATCGCGCCGGATGTCTCGGAAAGGTCCGATGTCGATCTTACCCTGCGCGAGCTCACCATCCTTAACGCCATCCGCAAAGCGTTCTCGATTGGGCGCGCGCATCCGGGAGAAATCGTGCTCGCGGCCGATACGCTGGTTGCGCTCGACGATCAAATCATCGGGAAACCCAGGGATGTCGATGAAGCAGCGGCGATTCTGCGCCGCTTAAGCGGACGCTCCCATGAAGTCTGTTCGGCGGTGTTTGTCTGTCATCTCAGCAGCGCTCGATCGACAAGTTTTTATGAAATCTCGCGCGTCTGGTTTCGCCGTTTGAGCGATTCAGCGATTCGCGCTTACCTCGACAAGGTGAACCCTCTCGACAAAGCCGGCTCCTATGCCGCGCAGGGATATGGCGCGGCGATCATTGGAAAAATCGAAGGCTCCTATACAAATGTTGTCGGTCTGCCGATGGAAAAAACAACGGCCGCGCTGGCCGAGTTCGGGATCAAGCCAAAAAAACTGCCAGTCCGGCTCGGACCCTAACTAGTTTCGACCAGCTCGGGTTTTCTCTCGGCGTACGTCTCGGCTTTGTCCCGCTTAAGGACGAGATATAGAAACCAAACGATGAAACAGTTCGCCAGGAGAATGAGCAGGGCCGCCAAGATCGGCCCGTGCCCCATTAATCGATGCCAGAGGTGGCGTATCTCCACCGGAATGAGCGCTCCGGTTGCGCAAATCATCAGCCATTCGGCCCAGCGTTTCTGAAAGTAAACGCCAAACCCCTCGGTGAAGAGGACCGCACAGTAAAAAAGCGAGAGCAACGCTGTCGCGCGGAGCGCCCCGCCGCCCGCGAGCACGTCTTGCAATTTGGCGAGAAGAAAATGAACCGGCTTGCTATGGTGAAGCAAAATTTGATCGTCCGCCCAATCCGAAATTTGTTCGAGCCAGACCGGCCGGCTGTTCAAAAATAGAAGCGAGAAACCAAGCCCGAAAAGAAGCAAGCCCTTAAGAATTTTAAAAAGGGCGATGATTTTGAGGTAACGAACGCGACGAGGCTCCTGCAAGATCGCAGGAACGTGGGCCGGATCACTCATCAGCCAACTGTTCGCTGAAGTTTTTCACTCTGCAATGACAGGATTTTCGCGGCAACAAATTTCCAGTTTGTTTCCCTCCGGATCCTCGAAGAAAACTGCGTAGTATCCGGGGCTGTAATCCGGGCAAATTTCCGGCCCCTCCAGTTTTTGACCGCCGATTTCGCGCACAAGTCGCGCAAGACGATCGACTTCATCGCGGGTCTCTGCCCAAAATGCAATGCGCGTTCCGTTCGGTTGATGTTGTCGATCTTCGGTGAACCCAAAAAACTCGGACGGCTTATCCTTGCCAGCCGAGTAGAAGGTGCCCCACGTCTCGTCCGAGCGATCGCAGGTAAATCCAAGCGCAGGCAGAAGTTTTTCGTAAAACCGCATCGCTCGTTGAAAATCCTTTACCCGCAAATCAATGTGATCCAGACGTCGTGTTTTCATTTTACGATTTTCGATTCTGGCAGCGAATCATCAACTTCAATCCGGACCAGGTTTCATCGACAGCACAAACTTTTATGTCGACGAACCCAAGGGGTAAGGCGACCTCGCGAATAACGTCTTCCGTGACGTCGCTGGCCACGCCGGATGATTTCTTCGCCCACGAAACCCAGAGCGTTCCCGAGTCGGCGATTTTCGTGCGAAGACGGCGCAGTTGTTTTTTCAGTTCGCTTCGGTGCGTGGTGAAGAAGTGAATGAAATTGGAGTTTGTGCCGAACTCGGCCGGTGAACTTCACGCCATTCGCGAAGCTGCCAAGTAATTTCCGGTAACTCGCCGGCGCGTTGATCAAAACAACGGTGGTACCGGGTTTCATCCCAAGTTTTTGCGCGGGCGGCGTTCCGGAGTAGCCGGCCATATTTTTCGGAGAGTAGCGCGCGAAGCTAGGAGTGCAATCGCTTGCGTAACATACCGAAATCCACTTTCATAACGTCGGATTCAAGCGTGGAAACAAAGATCGACAAGTACTTCCGGCTCAGCGCGCTAATTACTTTGTCGATCTTAACAGCTAATTGCGGGGAACGGCGCAAGAGCGTTTCGGGCACCATTGAAGTGGATGAGGTCCATGTCGGCCCGCGCTCGAGCGGGCGGGTCGAGAAAATCTTTGCCCAAGAAGGCGATCGGCTCGGCGCTAGTCAACCAATTGTCGAGTTGGATGCGGCGGAACTGAAAGCGCGTCGCGATCTTGCCGTCGCACAGATCGATAGCGCCACTCACGATGCCGAGTCGCAAGTGGCCTTGTTGGAATTCCTGCGTGACGATGCCAAGCGCCAGCAGGACTTGCTAAAGCGCAAAGTAATTTCGCCCACTGACGCGCAAAAAGCTGCCAGTTCGGCCACAGCGCAAGAAAAGATCGTCGCGGCCTCGCAAACACGCGTCATTCAGGCGCGCGCACAATTGGCGGATATCGACGCGCAACTTGCCGAAATGCAGGTGAAGGCCCCGAGTGATTGCGTGCTTGAGGTCTTAAGCGTGAAAGTCGGCGACGTGTTGCCGGCCAATCGCGAAGTGGCCACGCTGCTCTTACTGCAACATCTTTGGGTTCGCGTTTACGTGCCCGAGCCATGGCTCGGGCTAATTAAGATTGGCGATCATGTCCGCGTCCAGGTCGATTCCTTTCGCGGCAAAGATTTTGACGGCATCGTCGAGCAGGTCAATCGCCAGGCCGAGTTTACTCCGCGCAATGTGCAAACGGTTGAAGACCGGATTCGCCAGGTTTTCGGTGTCAAAATTCGTTTACCGAGCGGCGAGGATCGATTGCGCGCATTGCGCGCGGGCATGGCGGCCGATGTTTATTTTCCAAATGTGAAATGAATCTGGAAACCAGGAACCCAGGAGGATGAATCAGGAAAGCAGGAAAGGAAGAAATTGATTTGAGCCTTTGTATTTTTCTCCTGCGTTTCTGTTTTCCTGATTCGTTTTTCTAATATGCCGGACGCGATGATTGAATGCGAAGGGTTGACGAAACGCTTCGGCGCATTCACCGCAGTCGATCACGTCTCCTTTTCCGTGGCCAAAGGTTCGATCTTCGGATTTCTCGGGCCGAATGGCTCGGGTAAATCGACCGTCATCCGGATGCTTTGCGGAATTCTGGAGCCGAGCGACGGAACCGCGCGTATCGGCGGGCATGATGTCGTGCGCGAGACCGAACCGATCAAAGACATGATTGGTTATATGTCGCAAAAATTTTCGCTCTATGACGAGCTGACCGCGAACGAGAACCTCATCTTTGCCGGCAAACTTTACGGTTTGCACGGGCGACAATTGAATCAGCGTCGCGATGAATTGGTCGCGATCACTCACCTGGAGCCGTACCTCGATCGGCGGGCGGCTTTGCTTTCCGGCGGTTGGCGGCAGCGCCTCGCCATGGCTTGCTCGCTCATGCACAGACCGACCGTGCTGTTCCTCGACGAACCCACCGCGGGCATCGATCCGGTCGCACGTCGAGAGCTCTGGGATTTGCTGTTCGAATTTGCGGGCCAGGGGATGACGCTCTTCGTGACCACGCATTACATGGACGAAGCGGAGCGGTGCGATCATGTCGGTTACATTTACATGTCTCGGTTGATCGTATGCGGCGAGCCAGATGAGTTGAAACAGATGCCTGAAGTCAGTCCGCCCGGCACGCGTCGGCTCGATGTGACTTGCGATCACGTCACGACTGCGTTGCAAGCCGTACGGCAACTTAAAGGGGTGCGCAGCGCTACCGTGTTCGGGCAATCGATGCACTTGCTTGTCGATGAAAGCGTCAAACGCTCTGATATCGACGCGAAGCTGCATGGCGCAGGAATTTCGCACGCCGAAATCCATGAGATTGGCCCGTCACTCGAAGACGTTTTCGTGACGTTGAGCGAAAAACACGCAGGCGAACAGCAGAAGGCGGCATGATGCATTCTGTTATTCCGAGCGGAGCGAGGAACCTCACAAAAAAATGAAAGTCTTCTTCGTTTACATGATGACGAATCGCAGCCGGGTCGTTCTTTACCCGGGCATAACAAACGATCTCGTGCGTCGCATATGGGAACATCAGAACGCCGAAATCAAAGGGTTCACGAAGAACTATAAAGTAAATCGACTCGTGTATTACGAGAATTTCGATGATCCGCGGGACGCGATCTCGCGCGAAAAAGAAATCAAAGGCTGGCGGCGCAGTAAGAAAAACGCGTTGGTTGAAACACTGAACCCGAGATGGGCCGATCTTTCAAACATGCTCTTTCAGCATATGCGAGGTCCCTCGCTCCGCTCGGGATGACGGAGCAAACCGTATGAAACGCAAACCTTTCCGCGGACTCAGCGCAATTTTGTTCAAGGAATTCATCGTCGTCTGGCGCGATCCGATGACGTTGTTCTTCATGTTTTTCCCGCCGTTGGTGGAGATGATCGCGTTCGGCTACGCTCTCGATACCGACGTGAAGCATATGGCGCTGATCATCTTCAATGAGGATCGCACGGCGGAAAGTCGCCAATTTATCGATCGCTTCGTCAACACTGAGACCTTTCGCGTGGTCGGCGAAGTCCAGAGCATCGATGCGATGGCGAGCGCAATTCGCAAAGGCCGCGCTTACGCCGGGCTGGAGATTCCGCCGAAGTTCACGCAAGACGTGCGCGCCGGCTACCCGGCGCAGGTGCAACTGCTGGTCGATGGATCAAACTCGACAACGGCGCTGCAAGCGCTCAACACTGCACTGGCCGTTGCGCTGACCCAGTCGATCGAGTCGCTTCTGCGCGAAACCGGGCGGCATGGCGTGCCGATCGATATCCGGCCGCAAATGCTCTACAACCCGACGATGCGCAGCCCGAACTTTTACATCCCGGGGGTGATCGGGATTGTTCTGCAAATCGGCACGACTTTTGCGACGGCCATGGCGGTAGTGCGCGAACGAGAGAAGGGGACGCTCGAGACCTTGCTGGTGAGTCCGTTGAGTCGGTGGGGTCTCATGTTGGGCAAACTGGTGCCCTATCTTTGCATCGGCATGACCATGGCCGTGATCCTTTTTTTGATCATGCGTTTTCTCTTCAATGTGCCGATCAACGGCAGCGTTTTCGCGATGATGTTTTCCACGCTGGTTTACGTTTTTGCCCTGCTCAGCCTCGGTCTGCTTGTCGGCACGAAAGCCGAGAACCAGATGCAGGCCCTGCAAATATCCATGACTTACATGCTGCCCAGCGTTTTCTTTTCCGGCTTTGTCTTCCCGCGTGAAACCATGCCATGGAT
>QHRC01000094.1 GCA_003219995.1 Verrucomicrobiota bacterium | reverse complement strand
TTGGATTGTATTTGATCGAGGGAAATCACGATCTGATTGAAAACGCCCTCGAATTCGAGCGACGCGTAAAAGCATCCGGCATTCCGTTTCTTCTCGACGAATCCGCTATTGTGTCCGTTCGCAGCGTGCCAGTGCAGTTACTAGGCCTAAGCTGGACGCGCCGTCATGGCGCAAATCACGACGCAGAGATTTCCCGATCTGTGCGCGCGCTGTTGCAGCAACGCCAGCCGGACGTTTTCCCCATTCTGCTGGCGCATCACCCACACGCTTTCGACGCGGCCGCCGAAGCCCAAATGCCTCTCACTCTATCCGGACACACTCACGGAGGTCAGTTGATGTTGAACGAACAACTCGGATTCGGCCCGGCGTTGTTTCGTTACTGGTCCGGACTTTATACTCGTGGCGAAAGCAAACTCATCGTCTCGAACGGCGTCGGTAACTGGTTTCCCGTGCGTGCGAACGCGCCCGCCGAACTCATTCACATCACCTTGCGCTGCGAGTCGTGATGCAGAAACGAAGGCGCAGCGCGAAAAACAAATTTCGAATTTCGACCACTGGTTGACGCCCGCGTCTTCCTCCGCAAATTAGTCGCTCTCTACGGCGCCCGTAGCTCAACTGGATAGAGCATCTGACTACGGATCAGAAGGTTTGAAGTTCGAATCTTCACGGGCGCGCGCTTCTGTTTTCCGTGCAGCCGCGCCGCTCAGTCGGCGCGTTGTCAACACGACGACAGAGCGCCGTGGCTACATTTCATCAAGCTGATACCTCGAATTGGCTCATGATTTTGAACGTTTCGTAGCGCTCCTTAATTTCGTCCATCGACAGTTTGCGCAAACGCTCTAGGCTGAAGTCTTCCACCGCGAAACTGGCGAGCACGCTTCCATAAATGATCGCTTTGCGCAGATCGGTGAAATGCACGGACTTCACTGTTCCAGCCAAATATCCCGCGATGCCGCCGGCGAAGGTGTCCCCTGCCCCGGTCGGGTCGTGAATGTCTTCCAGCGGATAGGCGCCGCAGCTGAAGAATTCATCATCGCCGAAAAGTAAGGCACCGTGCTCGCCTTTTTTAATCGCTACATAGCGCGGTCCGAATTTGCGCATTTTTCTCCCGGCTTTGATCAAGCTTGTTTCCTTGGTCATTTCGCGCGCCTCGCTCTCGTTGAGGATGAGAAGATCGACCCGCGGAAGCAGCGCATCCAAATCGGCGCGCGTGGTCTCGATCCAAAGGTCCATCGTGTCGGCCACGATAAAGCGCGGCTTTTCCATCTGGTCGAGCACATGGGATTGCAACGACGGCGCGATGTTGGCCAGCAAAACAAAATCGGTTTTGCGATACGAGCCTGGCAACTTCGGTCGGAAATTCTCGAAAACGTTGAGCGCGACCGAACGCGTTTCGCGCGTGTTCAAATCCCAGGAGTATTCGCCGGACCAGCGGAAAGTTTTCCCGTTCACCCGCTGCACTCCCTCACTGTCGATCTTGCGCGATTTCCAAAACTCGAACTCCGAATCGGGGAAATCATTGCCGACAACGCCGACCAGCTTGACCGGAGAAAAAAAACTCGCGGCCGCGGCCGCATAGGAAGCGGAACCGCCTAACAAATCGCTGTGTTCTTCGACCGGTGTTTTCACCGTGTCGAGCGCAATAGAACCAACGATCAGTACCGACATTAGAGGTCAGAGGTCAGATGTGAGCGATACGATTGCCCTCACCCTATCCTCTCCCTCAGGGAGAGGAGGACGCGTCAGCGCCAGGTGAGGAAAGTGCGACGACATACAGAGATCAGAAGTCAGCGATCAGAAGCTTTTTGCAAGCGCGGGTGTACTCGACAATGTCGGGCGCTTTCAATAATCCAGAAACGATGGCAACGCGGCGCGCGCCCGCGGCGATGACTTGTTCGAGATTGTCGATCTTGATTCCACCGATGCAAAAGATTGGGGTCCTCACATCGACATGCACCGCTGCAATCTCCGTAAGGCCGATCGGCGCATAATCCGGCTTGGTCGGCGTCGCAAAGATTGGGCCGAACCCAATGTAGTCCGCGCTCTCTTGTTGCGCTGCGTTTGCCTGCGCCAAGTTGTGGGTTGATTTCCCGATCACAATGGTGCGGCCGGCTTTCTCCCGGGCCAGCGAGATTGAATCGTCTTCCTGGCCGACATGCACGCCTTCCACCGGGACTTTCCGCGCAACCTCGGCGTGATCGTTCACGATCAGCGGGACCGAAGATCGACATGTAATTTTATGCAGGTCGGATGCAAGATCGACAAGTTCGTTGATCGACTGTTGTTTGCCGCGCAGTTGGATAAGATCGACACCTCCTTCGACCATCGCTTCGGCTACCCGAGACACGTCTAAGACATCAACGTAGCTTAGATCTAAGATACCGTAGAGCCGGCAATCGTTTATACTTCGCAACGTCGTTTATTGGTGCAGCCGGCGGCCGGGCGCGTGCCGCAGCTCGAAATTTTCCGAGGACATTACTCGCTCGACAAAGCCGGTGTCGTATTTTCCGTCGCGGAATTCAGCGCTGCGCATGATAGCGGCATGAAATGGGACGGTCGTTTTAATTCCGGTGATGTAATACTCGTCTAGAGCCCGACGCATGCGATCAATGGCGGAAATGCGGGTCGCGGCGACAGTGATGATTTTCGCGATCATGGAATCGTAATATGGCGGCACGACGTAGCCGGTGTAAGCATGGGAATCGATGCGAACACCGCGGCCCCCAGGGGCGTAGTAAAAAGCGATTCGTCCGGGCGATGGTTCAAAATCCCTCACCGGATCTTCGGCGTTAATGCGACACTGGATCGCGTGGAGCCGCGGGGTCGCATGCGCGACGTGCGGGGAAAGCGGCTGACCCGCAGCGATGCGAATCTGCTCCTTGACCAGGTCGCAACCGTAAACCTCTTCCGTGATGGTGTGCTCCACTTGAATGCGAGTATTCATCTCGATGAAGTAAAAGTGCCGAACGGCATCGACGAGAAATTCGACCGTCCCGGCATTTTCGTAACCGACTGATTTCGCCAGCTTCACCGCGGCATTGCCCATTTTTTTGCGTAAAGCCGCGGTCATGAGAGGCGACGGACATTCCTCTATGACTTTTTGGTTGCGTCTTTGAATGGAACAATCGCGCTCGCCCAGATGTACGACATGGCCGCGTTGGTCGGCCATGATTTGAAACTCGATATGGTGCGGATTGACGATCAACTTCTCGATATACACGTTGCCGTTCCCAAAAGCCTTCTCGGCCTCATGACGCGCGCTGTGAAAACCGTTGATAAGGCTGGGCTCATTGTGGGCGGTGCGCATTCCTCGCCCGCCCCCACCAGCCGTGGCCTTGATCATGACCGGATAACCGATTTTTTTCGCGATCCTCACCGCTTCCACCTCTGTTTCGACGATTTCGTTGCTTCCCGGTGTCACCGGCACGCCGGCTTTGCGCGCACAAGCGCGCGCCGTGTTTTTATCTCCCAAGGCCTGCATCGCACGTGAAGATGGTCCGATGAATTTGATGTTGCAGCTTTCGCAGACTTCGGCAAAATGCGCATTTTCCGCCAGAAAACCGTAGCCGGGATGGATGGCATCGACATTGCCTACCTCCGCCGCGCTCATGATGCGGTCGATTTTTAGATAACTTTCCGAGCTGGGCGCCGCCCCGATGCAGATCGATTCGTCCGCGAGTTGAACGTGCATCGAATCAACGTCCGCCTCGGAATAAACCGCCAGCGTGCGAACGCCGAGCTCTTTGCAAGCGCGGATGATGCGCAGCGCGATCTCGCCGCGATTGGCAATCAGGACTTTCTCGAACATGAATGAAGTTGGCGACGATGCGAGCGACTGGCGTTCCGCCCCGACGCGTCAACGCACACGAAAAAGAACCTGACCGAACTGCACCGGTTTGCCACTCTCGGCCACAACTTCGGCGATGACTCCGCTGGTTTCCGCTTTTATTTCGTTCATCACTTTCATTGCCTCGATAATGCAAACGACCGTGTCCTCGGTAACTGTTTTTCCCACATCCACAAACGGCGGCGCGTCCGGCGAGCCGCCGCGGTAGAACGTACCTACCATGGGCGAAACGATGTCCTTGAGCCCCGTCGTCTCGCCCGTGGCAGGCAACGCGACCGGCGGGCCATTTGAAACCGCTGGCGTTGGAGACGTCGCGACAGTTGCGGGCGCGGAAATAATCGGTTGGTCGACGCCTTTTTGCAGCTTCAGGCGAAAACCATCTTTCTCCATCTCGAAGACCGAGAGGTCGTTCTTCTTCATCAAATCGATGATGGCTTTGATGTCTTTGAGGTCCACGGCGGTTCCCTTTGGTAAAACCGAGGGTCTAGGTAAAGCGGTTTTGCAAGCGAGGTCAAGTCAACGAATAAGCTGTAGCGGCGGTCTACGACTGCCGAAATAAAATGCGACGCTCATAGAGCGCCGCTACAGATACGCCTGAAGATGTCGATCTTCGCCTTTAAAATCATTGACGAGACGGAGGCTTATCTGGTTGTCGATAAGCCACCGTTCCTTCTTGTGCATCCGACCAAGCCGACCGGTACTCCTACGTTATGGAAAGAATTGTGCGAGCTGCTTGCGTTTGAAATCGTGAATGGCGGTCAGGTTTCGATTGTAAACCGGCTGGACCGCGAGACGAGCGGCCTGGTCCTGATTGCAAAGACCTCAACGGCGGCACGGCGATTTGGACTCTTGATGCAGCAGCAACGATTAAAGAAAGAATATCTCGCGATCGTCTGGGGCTGGCCGGATTGGGAAATGAAAATTGTCGATGCCCCGTTGGATCGACAAGGCAAGCATCGACAGTCGGTCATCTGGTTGAAGCAAATGATTCATTCGACCGGCGCGCCGGCGAAGACTGAGTTCCATGTCGAGCGGCGCTTCGTTAGATCGACAATCGAAAAATTCAGCCTCATTCGCGCAGTCCCGCATACCGGCCGCACCCACCAAATTCGGGTCCATCTCGCTTCAACTGGTCACCCGATTGTCGGCGACAAAATCTATGGGCCGAATGAAAAGTTTTATCTCCAATTTATCGAGACGGGATGGACGTGCGACCTCGAGCGGCAACTGCTCCTGCCGCGCCATGCTCTTCATGCCACAAAGCTTGTGGTCGATGGCGAGCACGAATGGGGAAGTCCGCTACCTGTCGATCTTGCCGAATTTTGTAGCGGCGGTTTATGACCGTCCGTTTGATAATATTCGGCGCTCGCAGAACGCCGCTACAGAAATCAGGTCGATTGCAATTAAATCAACTGCTTCTATCGTAGCGCGCCGCATGAAGATTCTCCGTGCCGCCGCCTGCATCGCATCTCTTCTCGCGTTTTTACTCACGTCCTCTCAAGCATTTGCCGGGGAGGAAGGATCAGCTTTCGCCTCCTCGATGAATGCTCTTGAGCCGCCAAGATTCGAACTAGCGGTCGAGTCTGCCTATTCTTCATTAATAGCCAACATAGTTATGAAATCGGGGCGGAGTTCCTGACGGCGCGCGTCCGCTGGGGAGTAAGGCGAAGTGACGGCTGGCTGCGGGGTTATAATCAATTTTACTTTTCCGCCGTGGCCGAGCCGATTTTCCGCGGCATCGAAAACCATTATTTCGGCCTGAATTTTGGTCTGCGTTACAACTTCGTCCAGCCGAGATGTCGGCTTGTTCCCTACGTTTCCGGCGGTGTCGGTTTGGGGTGGATCGACAGCCATCCAGATATTTCGGGCGGGCAAGGCCAGGATTTCACATTCAATATTTTAGCGGCGGCCGGTCTAGCCTACGAGTTGAGCGAACGTTGGAAAGTCGAGGTGGGCATTCTTTATGAACATCTCTCGAATGGCGGACAAACCGATCCAAATCCGAGTCTGAATCTGCTTGGCCCACAGCTTGGCGTTACTCATTCCTTTTGACCGCGGAGCGCGCCGATGAGTCCGCTGCACGAGAATATTCTGGTCGTTAGGCGCGATCTCTTCGACCGGTTGGGCAGCTTTCACGGGCTGAACTTCGCGCCGCACAGATATTTGAGCGCGTTGCTGTCGCGTGGGAACAACTTCTTTTTGCCGCGCGCTCAGGCTGAAAACGATCAAACGCACAAGCAGCTCATCCCTTACGTGCTGCTTATGTTTGCGGACAAAGTTCTTTATTACGTCCGCGGAAAAAAAGCGGGCGAACAACGGCTGGTCGCGAAAGGCTCCATCGGCATCGGCGGCCACATGAATGAAAGTGACGAATCGTTTTTTGCGCTGGATGAAGCGGCCTATCGCGCCGGTGTCGAGCGCGAAGTGAACGAGGAAATCAAGGTCGACACAAAATTTGAAGATCGCATCGTCGCGCTTTTAAATGACGACACGACAGAGGTGGGTCGCGTCCATCTGGGCATCGTCCACGTTTTCAAGTTAGCGGAACCGAAAGTCGAAAAACGCGAAGCGATGATTACGAATCTGGCATTTCTTACGAAAGACGAGTTGGTCGCGCGCCGCGAATCGCTGGAAAGCTGGTCGCAGATTTGCGTCGACTCGCTCGAGCGCCTGCTGGCTTAGTTTGTCGTGGGCCGCTGTTCTCAGCGGCTTACCATAATTTGCCGCCGGCGCGATTACCGTTCCGGGTCCAACGTCAACGTAAGTGTGTCGATTTGCCATCGCCCGACGGGGTGTGACGTGCCGACCTCGATTCGGGCGCCTCTTGTCGGATAATTCGCGTGCGCGCTAAAAAAGCCTCTCGGCTCAAAAAACTGTGATTGAAATGTGACGTTACCTTTCACGTCGATTGGCCCCACCGGCGTTCCAAGCTGCTGGAGCCTTGAGATCAAGTCCTGCTGCGCGGAGGGCGGAAAATCAAGCCTCGCTTGGGGACCAAGCCGCGATGCCAGGAAAGCGGGGTCATGTTGAACAGCAAGCTTTTGGATCGCTTCATTCCCAAACTCACCCCCCTCCTTCTGCGTCGAACTCCTGTATGCGAAGAGCATCCACAGTCCGACGCCGAGTAAAGCGATTAAAATAATGAGAACGCCGAAGATTTGTCCCGATTGGCGGATTACGTAGTTATTTTTTGATTTCATTGTTAGTAGGCAAAGCCAATTCCTTTTATTACTTCTCCGTCACGAATGAGCGCGCCATGTGTTTGTTTGCCGGTGTAAGTGCCAAACCGGTTTCTGGCATTCACTTTGAAGCTGACCAGGTAACCGTAGAGATGTTCGCCCTTTGTGCCCAAGTCCGCCGGCTTTGGGTCGCCGTTCCATTCGATCCGCGCACTGGCCGCATCGATCAGTTGTGTTTCCAGCCATTTGGTCACGATTTCTTTATAATTGGCGGGATAGGTTCCGTAACGAGCTGCATCTGTCGTTTCCGCTTGCGCTTTGATGGGCAGTGCGCCGGCTCCCATAAAAGATGCGCAAACGAACAACGCAAGCATTTTCATGAACTGATTTTGCGCTTCCGGGGATTGTTCGTCCAGCGTAATGACCGGCGCGAACAAGGCCGTGCACGTGGTGCTTTCATTTAAGTCATCAATTTCTTATTAATGCGGACATGACCAACAGATTGATCTGTCTGGGGCTGGCTGCTTTCTTTGTCTTTGTGCTCCCGGTCGCGGGTAAAGCGCAGCAAAGTCCGACACCAAATCTCGCGCCGACCGTTTCGACCGAAACGGCAAAATCAGCCGATCCTGCGGCTGAAACGCAGAGATGGCTGGCCACGGTGCCGGCAGAGAAGCGCGCGAAATCCAACGCCTATTTCGAAGGCGGATACTGGTTGATCCTTTGGAATTTTCTCCTCAGCGCGGCGATTTTCACATTTTTGCTAGGGTCACATATCTCCGCGCGTCTTCGCGATTTTGCCGAACGCGTCACGCGCTTCAAAACTTTGCAGGTGGTTCTTTATGCCATCCCATTCGTTTTCATCACATCGATCTTGAGTTTCCCCCTCAATCTCTACGAAAATTTCTTTCGCGAACATGCATACGGTTTGGCGACGCAAACGTTTGTCCCATGGTTCCTCGAACAGTTGATCGGCCTGGGCGTGGTGCTGGTGGCGGGGGCAATTGTGCTCATCGTGCTTTATGCGGTTTTCCGTCGTGCTTCGCGGACCTGGTGGATCTGGGGCACAATCGCGGGCGTCATCCTTGCATTCATCGGCGCTTTTATTTCGCCACTTTACGTTGAGCCGCTCTTCAACACGTATAAGCCGCTCCGGGACTCGGAGATCAAGGAATCGATTTTGGCGATGGCGCGAGCGAATGAGATCCCGGTAACGCAGGTTTTCGAAGTGGACGCGTCACGGCAAACAACCAGGATAAGCGCAAACGTCGCGGGATTTCTCAGCACCACCCGCATCGCCCTGAACGATAATCTGCTTAAGCAATGCACGCTGCCCGAAATTCGCGAGGTAATGGCGCACGAGATGGGCCATTACGTGCTCAATCACGGCGAGAAACTCCTGATTTACTCTGGGATCTTTATCTTGGTCGGATTCGCACTCGCCCGTTACACGTTCGAGATTGCGGTTCGACGCTGGGGAGAGCGCTGGGGCGTTCGCGGCATTGCCGATCCGGCCGGTTTGCCATTGCTCGCGCTTATCTTGAGCATGTACGTCTTTATCCTGACTCCGTTTAGTAACACAGTGACGCGGGTGACGGAACGCGAAGCGGACGCATTTGGAATTAACGTCTGCCGCGAGCCTGACGGCGCAGCGAAAGTCGCGCTAAAGCTCGCCGCCTATCGCAAACTCGATCCGACGCCGCTCGAAGAATTTATTTTCTTCGATCACCCAAGCGGCCGGGCGCGAATTCGGATGGCGATGGATTGGAAAGCGGCACGGCTGCCTGCGGGAGAGTCGACCGCGGCCGAAAGCGTCTCAGCCTCTCATTGAGGATAACGCGAACGGGCAGCCTGTGCGGGCCGCGGCTAGAAGTTTCGCGTCCGCGAAGAATTACTTTTGAAGCATCGCCGTAGAGACTGGGACACGAAACCGGGCGAAAGCTGGATCGACCATTTAGTTGGTCGGCTCAGCTATCCACGTCCAGCGAAGACTTCCTTTGTTATCGAAGTACCAGGCTGCGCCGCCACGGTTCACGATCTCCGCTCGCCACTGATTATTGGTCGCCGGAATTGCGAGTGTAAATGTGACAACAGCCGCGAGAATCACCCCGCAAAGAATTCCCACAAGGAACGGGCCCCTCATTTCCATCTCCTTTCGATCACTCTGCAATCGAAACTCGCTTTCGCGCCGGTCTTGTCCTTCCGCGGCCGAATCCATTTTCAAACTCATTTCACAAATAGAACATGGTTAAGACGCGTGCGGCATATCGATTATTTTAAAGGAGCGGATCGTGATGACATTCAACGTTTAATCAAAATGTGCTCAGAAGTCGGGCTGTTCATCGTGAGTAAGGATGAACTTGAGAGCTGGATGGATCTCGGAGTTTTAAAGGGAAAGGCATGGAATAGGAAAGCACTTGAAGAGCTTCATGATGGAAAATACTCGAAGGATCTTCGAAAATTCGTTGAAGGAATTGTGAAATTCCTAACACCCAATACGAATGTTCCAGCTCTTAATTAAGTTGTGGATTCGCTAACAAATCCACGAGGAGTCTGGCGAGCTACGCAGAATTCGCGTTCATCTGCAGCCGGCAGCAGGCACCAGCCAAGATCGACAATGCGCTGGGCGGAGTCGGCGAGGAATCGCGGTTTGATTTGTTAAAGACGGTTGCGGCTTCTGGTGACAATTTCGGCGTTGCGCAGAACGGCGAGATGTTTCGAGACTTTTCGATATCCAGTTTCGCGCGGCTTCTGCGAGGGCGCGGCGGCGGTAAAGGCGAACTTGCGTTTCCGGATCAGCATCAAATTGCAAATGTAAATCATCGAGTTCGGGAGGTAAGCGAGGATGCCAACCGGATCGCGTCGGAAAACGAAGTAAAAACACATGATCATGCTTCCGGCGATGCTCCAATACCAAAACGACACCGGAATAACACTTTCGCCTTGCCGCTCGGAGGCGAGCCATTGGACGAGAAAACGCATTGAGAAAATTGCGTTCCCGATCAGGCCGAGAATGACGAGATAACTCCAGTCCAGGCTGAGGAAGCGATGTTCCTTGCCGATCCAGGTGACAGCGACGATGAGAATTAGGTTCATAAGCAATTGACTGATTCAGCGATCTCGTATCGAAGCGCGCGCGATTTCATCCTGCGAACAGCGAGCCAATCGCGAAGCACGCCCGGCAAATCACGGTCGGTCATCGATCGGCACGACTTTCTTGCCGACCGGCTCGCCGATGTATTCGCTCAGTGGACGATAGAGACGATTGTCTTCGAGCTGCTCAAGGACGTGTGCGCACCAGCCGGAGCAGCGCGCAACCGCGAATATTGGGGTAAACAGATCGGTCGGAATTCCTAGCGAGTGGTAAACCGTTGCCGAGTAAAAATCGACATTCGCATTTAAATTCTTTTTCTGCTTCATCAATTCGGCGATCCGCTCGCTCATCCGGATCCATTTCGGTT
>QHRC01000093.1:12892-13177 GCA_003219995.1 Verrucomicrobiota bacterium | reverse complement strand
CCATCGAGCTCAATAGCAAGCCTTGCTTCCGGGCAGAAAAAATCGACACTCCGCTTCCTGACCGGATGCTGGCGACGAAACTTCAAACCGGCAAGCTGTCGGTTACGCAAACGCAAACACAAGCGTTTTTCTGCACGAGTCGCATTTCTTCGCAAACGGCGCGCTTGTTTGACGCTCATGCTGCTCCCTCACCGTAATCCTCTCCCTAGGGGAAACCTGTTGGGTATCGGGACCTGATCGATTTCTGTGAACATCGGGAGCGTCGCCGATCCTGTCCCCGCAAAC
>QHRC01000093.1:0-12782 GCA_003219995.1 Verrucomicrobiota bacterium | reverse complement strand
GGCCGTCAGAACGAAATTGCCGTTTGATTGTCGAAGCAAACCGAGCGCGACAAACTCCTGCGTTTCCTTCGGCCACGGTTGGAGCAACTCCGCCGGAACCCCTTCACCGGTGCGCAAGGAAAAAGCGATTCGCTCAGCGCGCTTCATTTCCGGAGTGAGTTGTTCCATTGTGCCAATGGCCGATTGTCCCGATAAAATCCGGTCGGCGTAAGCGAGATAATCAGAAACATTCTGCCAGCGTTGTGACCCGCGAGTTGAGAACGCGCTTGGACCGATCCCAAGATAATCGTCGCCTTGCCAATAAGCGCTGTTGTGCGCCGAGGAAAAACCGGACCGTGCGTAGTTCGAGATTTCGTAATGTTCGTAGCCCGCATTTGGCAAGATCGACATCGTCATCTCGAAGAACTCCGCATCAACATCCGAATCAGCGTGGAGCTCGCCGCGCGTTTGGCGGATGAAAAATTCCGTGTCCTCCTCGTAAGTCAGACAGTAAGCAGATATATGCTCGGGTTGCAGGCTGATTGTTTTTTCCAGGGTCGAGCGCCACTGGGACGTTGTTTGACCGGGCAGCCCAAACATAAGGTCGAGATTGATATTTGTGAATCCCGCTGCCCGCAGATTGAAAAACGACCTCTCTGCCTGGGACGCATTGTGTTCGCGCCCGAGAATTTTAAGCAATTGGTCGTGCCAGGATTGCACGCCGAGACTGATCCGATTCACGCCGTGCTCACGCAACAAAGCGGCCTTGCGCGTGGAGACGCTTCCTGGATTCGCTTCCACCGTCCATTCGGTCAATGTCGAGAGGTCGAGCCGTTCGCGAAAGCCTTTGAGCAGAAATTCCAACTGTGAGGTCGTGAGTGCGCTGGGCGTGCCTCCGCCGAAGTAAATCGTGACCGGCAGCACTTCCCAGGCGTTGGCCTGCTGCTCAACTTCGCGCAAGACCGCTTCACAGAAGCGCTCGGTTTGCGAACGGTCGAGCAGCTCTTTGTAAAACGCGCAGTAAGGGCAAATGCGCGCACAGAACGGGATGTGCAGGTAAAGATGTCGAATCATGACTGTAGCGGCAGTCTGTGACCGCCGTCATGGCGCCGAGTTCGGCGCTCACAGAGCGCCGCTACAGTTGCGCAGTTGTTATTCGCACGCCCACTCATAAGTTCGTCATCGCGTTGAAACGTACCTTGTCGATGCGAAACGTAGCCCTTGTTTTTTTCTGCGCCATCACCTTCGCGCAAGCGCAAGGACTGCGCTCAACGCCTGCTCCATCCCTCGTTTACGCCGTGCACGATCCGGATGCGATTAAAGATTACGAAGCTAACCCGCGCTTGGTGCACGCGATGGTGGATCGTCTCGTTCTTGCCGTGACCGGCCAATCGGACGTGGCCAAGGCGTGGGCGAAGCTGGTTTCTCCAAATGACAAGATTGGAATTAAAATCTCCGCGATCGGTGGTGAACTCTTCACCACGCACCACGATGTGGTTGACGCGATTGTCGATGGGCTGACCGCAGCGGGTCATCCGCGCGATAGCATCATCGTGTGGGACCGGTCTCTGGGCGGAATCAAGGACGCCGGTTATCGGACGGAGGCGGGTCGCTATCAATTGAAAGCAATTGCGCCGCGCGATGGCTACGATGCGAGCGCAGTCCTTTCCGCGCCGTTGATTGGCAAACTGGTCTGGGGCGATCTCGAGTATCAGGGGGACAAAGGGAAAATGCCGCTTCTTTCCGATACCGAGAACACGAGCAACTTAAGTCATTTCTCGCGCATCCTTTCAACTGAGGTCACAAAAATCATCAACGTTCCGGTGATGAGCAGCAGCGAGACCAACGGCATCGCCGGTTGTCTCTACAACGTGACGATTCCGAACATCGACAACTGGCGCCGTTTTACCCAGGGCTTCGGCTTTGGCGCTGGGAGCATCGCAGAAATTTACAGCAATCCGCTGATCGCAAAGAAAGTCGTGTTTAATTTGATGGACGGTCTGGTCGCGCAATATGCGGGAGGCCCGCAGTCGCAGCCGAACTACGCCCTGCATCACGCCACGCTCTACGCGAGCAAAGACCCGGTGGCGCTGGACGTCGTTGCCTTGAAGCGATTGGAGCAATGGCGCGCTCGTTCCATCCTGCCGGCCATCGGTCACATGGCGGACTATGTGAAGATTGCGGGCCAGCTCGGCCTGGGAAATTCCGATCCCAATCGCATCGAGATCAAGAATGTAGGGCGCTAAATGCTTCTAGAGGGTTCCATCGGGGCATCCACCCGTAATACGCTGTCATCCCGAGCGGATGCGAGGGACCTCACATTCGGTGCTGTGTTATCGTCTACGAAAAAGTGTAACCAATGAATCTATGTGAGGTTCTTCGCTTCGCTCAGAATGACAGCGCGTAAAATGCGCGATTGATAAATGGCTTGCCCGCGATTTCATGGCCCGCTTCTGCGCTCAGTTTCGCGATCGTTCTATTTATCCATTCGTATTTTGCCGGCGCGATTGCGTGAACCGGTGGCGCTGGCCTATTTACTGGCGCGGGCGACGGATACCGTGGCGGACACTGCGCGAATTTCGGGAACGCTGCGAGCGGAGACCCTTCAAACGTTATCGAATGCGATTCAAAGCAAAGCTCCGCCAAGCTCGATTGATTCGCTCGCCGCGGCGAGCTCACCCGTTCGGGTCGCCCATCCATCTCGCTCGACTCCCGTCGGCTCGATTGTCGATCTTGTCGCGTCGTTCGCGCCGTTGCAGGAAAGTGGGAATGAGCGAGCGCTCGTTGAATCTCTGCCTGGTTGTTTGGAATGGCTGGAGCAGCTGAGCGTGGCCGACCGCAACGATGTTTGTGCTGTGCTTGAGAAAATCACGCGGGGCCAAACGCTCGACGTAGAATACTTCAATGACCCCGCCAACGTTCGTGCGCTCGCGACAGCGGCCGATCTTGATCAATACACGTTTCTGGTCGCGGGTTGTGTGGGGGAATTCTGGACGCGGCTTTGTTTTCGGCATCTTCCGGAGTTCGCGGAGCTGGGCGAACCCGAGATGCTTGATCTCGGGAAGCGCTACGGAATGGGACTTCAGTTGATCAACATTCTGCGCGATGCCGGTTCTGATCTTCGGGCAGGACGATGTTATTTTCCGAAGGATGAATTGGCCGCGGCCCATATGGAGCCGGCGCAAATTGTTCGCGAACCAGATCGCTTTCAACCAATCTTTCAAAAGTGGGCCGAAAAAGCCGAGCGCGGGCTTGCGGCGGGAATGCAATATTCGCGAGCGATCCGAAATCGACGCGTCCGCGCCGCGACGGTTCTGCCGGCGCTGATCGGCGCGCGGACACTCGCGCTTTTGCGCGAAGCAGGCAGCATGGTGTTGCATCGCAAGGTCAAAGTTCAACGCCGCGAAGTGCGCGGGATAATCGCCTCGGTCGCGATCACACTTGCAGCACAGTCACAAATTGAGCAAATGTTTCAGCGACTCTCGAAACTGTAGCGGCGGTCTATGACCGCCGAGGGAATTAATGCGACGCTCACAAAACGCCGATACAGAAAATAATTTCGTTGTTTCTCGGTGATCGGCTGCTCCAGGCGCTCCAGCACTTGAAGCATGTCTTCCCAGACTTTCCGTTTTTCCGAAGGCGCCTGATTTCGCAGCAAATAGGCCGGGTGATAAGTAATCATCAACGGCGTCCCGTTGTAAAAGTGCCATCTGCCGCGTAAATCCCGCATCGGGCCGCGCGTCCCGAGCATGCCTTCGACGGCCACGGCGCCGAGCGCAACCAGGACCTTCGGTTGAATAATGTCGATCTGTTCGATCAGATACGGCCGGCAGGTTTGCATCTCGAGCGAGGTCGGCGCCCGGTTTCCAAATGAGCCAGGTGGCATATCCGGCCTGCACTTGAGAATGTTTGCGATATAAACATCCTCACGTGCAAAACCCATAGCCTTGATGATCCTCGTCAGCAATTGTCCGGCGCGTCCAACGAACGGCTCGCCTTGCGCGTCTTCATCCGCGCCGGGTGCTTCTCCGATGAACATGATCTCGGCATCCGGATTTCCTACTCCGAAAACCGTCTGTGTCCGCGAGCAGGCGAGATGCGGACACTTGGTGCAAACGCGAACCCGTTCACGGACCGGCTCGAGCAGCGTGGCCTTATTTTTCTCCAGCGCCGCGATGACGAGGTCGAGAGCGGGTTGCTGCATCCGTGAGGATCATCCAAAATTTTGCGCGCAACCGCAAATCCTTATTACGTTGTCATGTCGAGCGAAGTCGAGACATCCCGTAATGGAGCTTAAAGGTTCGCTACGGGATTCCTCGACTTCGCTCGGAATGACATGAGCGCGCGACTTTCGGATTACGACTATGATCTGCCGGCCGACCTGATCGCGCAGCGACCGCTTCCGCGCCGCGACGAGTCCCGCATGATGGTTCTGTGGCGCGCTACGCAGACAATCGAACATCGACAATTCACCGAATTAGAAACACTGCTCGAGCCGGGCGACCTCGTCGTTCTGAACGACACTCGAGTCCTTCCGGCGAGAAAATTTTCCGATGATGGCGCGATTGAGTTTTTGTTTACCGAATGCATGGGGTCGGGGCGCTGGAAATGTCTGGTCAAGCCTGGACGAAAAATGCGACTTGGCGCGACCGCTAGAATGGACAATACGATTTTACGGGTCGAGGAAATCTCGCCCGGTGGCGAGCGCATTGTGTCGCTAAACGAAGATATTGATCTTTATTACATCGCCCGCGAAAGCGACGCTGAGGACGAAAGACGTTACCAGACGGTCTTTGCCGCCGCGCCCGGAGCACTGGCGGCGCCCACCGCCGGTCTGCACTTCACCCGTGAAATTCTAAATAAAATTCCTCATGCCTTCGTGACTTTGCATGTCGGCACCGGAACATTTTTGCCAGTGCGATCGCAGAATATCAGCGCGCATCACATGCATCCTGAGCAATTTTCTATTTCTCCAGGGGCCGCCGAGAAGATCGATAATGCGAAACGGACTCTCGCCGTCGGAACGACGACAGTGCGGGTCCTGGAATCGGCTCGTCGTCAAAATGGGAAATTGCTTCCGCAAGCCGGCTCGACCGATCTTTTTATTTACCCGCCTTATCGCTTTCAACATGTCGATCTTCTGTTCACGAATTTTCATCTGCCCGGTTCGACGCTGCTCATGCTGGTGTGTGCATTTGCGGGACGGGATTTCGTTCTCGCTGCGTACCAGAAAGCTATCCGCGAGCGCTATCGCTTCTACAGCTACGGCGACTGCATGTTGATCTTATGACTGCAAACCACGAATGAACACGAATTAACACGAATTAACACGAATGAAAGCGGGCGCGATTTCAGCGGCTAAAAAATTGGATTCGTGTGCATTAGTGTTCATTAGTGGTTAGATGAACGATGCCGATCAACCGAAAGGCGAGCTTGTCATTCAGACGATTGCAATGCCAAAGGATACGAACCCAAAAGGCGACATTTTCGGCGGCTGGTTAATGTCGCAGATGGATTTGGGCAGCGGCATTCTCGCTTCGAAAACAGCCCAGGCCCGCGTCGTTACCGTGGCGATGGAAGGGATGTCGTTTCTTCAACCGGTGCGTGTGGGGGACACTGTTGCCTGTTACGCTTGGGGCGAGCGCACTGGCCGCACTTCGACCACTATTTCTGTGGAGGTTTGGGTAACGCGTTACATTAGCGCGGAGCAACTCCGCGTCACCCATGGCGTTTTCATTTACGTTGCGGTCGATGATGCCGGAAAACCGATCCCGGTGAAACGCGAGCCGGCTTGACGAATTCGCTATTGCTCGGTTTGCGAATCGCCCGTCGTTACCGATTGTGGCGAAGGGGCATCAACGACGTCCGCGCTGACTTTATTCTCCGAAGGCGTGGAAGCGGGCATCGCCATTCGCGGCATTTTCATTTTCGATCTTTGACGGTCGCGCGTGTAGCTGCATTTTCTCACGTATTTTTCGTAGGCGAGCTGTTGGCGTCCGCTTTTGGTAAAGTGCGCACAACCGGGCAGGATCAAACAACTGACTAGGATGACGGCCAGTGATTTGAAAATTCGTTCCAGCATTCCTTCCATGGAGCAGAACTCGTGCGAACTGACGCTCTCCGCCTCGTGGCCGCCTTGGCACTGCGCTCTTTTCAGGAGACGCTTTCCCAGTTAATTGGGATTGATGAGGAAATTCGCTTATCTTTTCGAGCGGTTTCCGTCGTTTTCACAAACCTTCTGCCATCGAGAGGTCGCTGAACTGGATCGACAAGGCCTGACACCGTCCATTTTCTCGATTCGTAAACCGAAGGGCGAGCCGCCTCAGAATTGGGACGAGCGGATCGTTAAGCGCGTGCATTACCTGCCCGGGGAGAATGAATTACTCGCCGACGTGCATCGAGCTTCTAGAGAAGGAAAGCTAACGGAAGAGATTGTTGCCGCGCTTGATGAGTGGGGGCGGCGAACCGATTTCCTTCGTCTTTATCAGGCGGTTAATATTGGGTTACGCTTGCGCGATTCCGGAGTTCGCCACGTTCACGCGCACTTTGCCGGTCTCGCTGCCCGCACCGCTTTCTGGATCGACAAGTTCTTCGGCATCAATTTCAGTTTTACCGCGCACGCTAACGATATTTTTGCGCCGCGAAACTTCGAGATCGGTCTCGATAAACTCGTCGATGCCGCGCGCGCCATCGTTACCGAGACGGACTACGCCGCAAAGTTTTTACAAGAGCGCTTTCCAGATCGGACGGCGCGGATCCATCGGATCTACAACGGGTTGAATCTCGCTGAATTCAAACGCGCCGATTTCTCGGAGGCGCCGCCATTGATCGTCGCGATCGGTCGTTTGATCGAGAAAAAGGGGTTCGCTGATTTGATTCGCGCCTGTCGATTGCTCAAGGACGGCGGAAGTTTATTTCGCTGCGACATCATCGGCGAAGGCCCGCTCGAGAAAGAATTGCGCCGGCAGATCGATCATCTTGATCTGCAAAATTGCGTTCACTTGCTCGGTGCGAAACCGCAACGTGAAATCACGAAGCATTTGGCGGCGGGAACCGCTTTTGTTCTGCCGAGCGTGGTCGGCACCGACGGTGGCATGGATAATCTGCCTACCGTGATCATGGAAGCGATGGCGACAGGATTGCCAGTCATCTCGACACCGATTGGTGGGATTCCGGAAATGGTCGTTGAAAATGAGACAGGGATTCTTGTGCCTCCTCACGATGCCGGCGCGCTCGCTCGCGCCATTGAAAAAGCGGTTGTCGATCTTTCATTCGCGCGCCGTTTGGGCGAGCAGGGACGAAAGCGCGCCAGCGAACTTTTCTCGATCGAAAAAAATGTGCGGTCGCTAATTCGAATTTTTGATCGCGAACGCGGTTGACTGCACGCAGATACACATTGTGCGGTCCGCCGCGCATCAGCTCCTGGCTCATCAGCTCCACTGGATCGTTTCTTTGCGCCGGCATTAACTGCGACACTCGTTTCTCGCCCGGCTTGCCACGCGAAATTTCCAGCAGATCGCCGCATTTTGCGGACGCGACAACGAATTCCACGTTACCGGAGTTTAAAATGATTTCGCTAACGGGTTCACCCGAATGCTCACGCAGTTCAATGTCGATCTTGCGCCGGGACGAGTCGCTAAACATTAATCTGTTTTCCGCTTTCGTTTTCTCGGCCCGCCAGTCTAATTGAGCCGCGAGCCAACCGGCCAAAAGCACCGCGGTCGATCTGAACTCGGGCGCAAAATCGATTCGCGCGCTTTCGATTTCGGTGAAATGATGATGCGAGGCCGGGTGATCGAAAAATTGCGCGATCGCAAAACGGACTTTGTCCAGCCGTGTCCAATTCAAATCGCAAAGCACGACGCGCTGTCGTGCCTCTTGCTGCGCGGTCTCGATCAGACGCATTTGCGCGCCGAACTTGCTCCACGTTTGGCTGTCGTAAATGAGCCGATCGACCCACTCCCAAAGTTGTGGGTCCATCGGGTCATGAAATTCGTCCTGCCACCAAAGATAAAAAGGCAAGTCCGAATCGAGATGCGAGAAAACGATGCTCGGCATCAGATTCGTGCAGGGCCCTTCCAGTCGAAAAGAAAGCTGCTCGGAGCAAATCTGTTTGCCCCCGGCGTGGCTGATGTGACAGTGCGCGCTGATCCAGGCTTCGACATGGTCTTCGCTCGCCTTACAATCGGCGCCAATGACAATCGCGCGGCAAGCGTGACTCTGCGCGATCTTCGCGATGACCTGAGTATTCTTCTCGAGTGAACCGGGCGCTTCGCTGTAAACGGCAAGATTAATCAGCGACGCGCGGGTCATCGCATCTTCACTTTCTGCCCAAAGCTTTTTCAGCTCCTTGTCGATCTTGCCGATCTCGACCTGGAGGCCTAACGAATAATTTTCAGCAGTTGCGCGCATAACCTTCCTAGAGCGGCCTAAGCAAGTTTGTCATTCTGAGCGGAGCGAAGAATCTCTCACAAAATCGAGGGTATAAGAGAGGTCCCTCGCTTCGCTCGGGATGACAGCAAGAACCTCTATCAAATGTTTTCATTTCACAATCTTCTCCAGGCGCGGCCGTCGCGTGCGAGTAGATCATCGGCTTCTTCCGGGCCCCACGAGCCGGCCGGATAAAAAAACAAATTGGGCGCGTCCTTTTTCGCGGCCCATGCATTTTCAATGATGTCGATGAAAGCCCACGCCTCCTCCACTTCATCGCGTCGGGCAAAGAGGGTGGCATCACCACTCATGGCATCGAGGAGCAAACGTTCGTATGCCTCCGGGCTGGCTTTGCCGAACGAAGTTCCATAATGAAAATCCATTTTGACCGGCTGGATGCGGAAACTGGTGCCCGGCATTTTGGCCTGCATGCGCAACGAAATTCCTTCATCCGGTTGAATCCGAATGACGAGCACGTTTTGGTCGAGCGTCACCGCTTCCTTGTTAAACAGAACGGCGGGCGCGTGCTTGAAGTGCACCGAAATCTCCGTGCCCGATTTGGGAAGCCGTTTCCCAACCCGCATGTAAACCGGAACGTCCGACCAGCGCCAGTCGTCGATGAACAAGCGCAAGGCCACGAACGTTTCCGTTTTTGAATCTGTTTTTACCTTTTCTTCCTCGCGATAACCGGCGACCGATTTGCCGTTGATCGCGCCCTTGGCGTACTGGCCGCGCACGACGGCCGAGGCGATTTCACCCCGAGAAAAACGGCGAAGCGAACGAACGACCTTTACTTTCTCATCACGGATGCTATCGGCGCTCAGATCGGTGGGCGGTTCCATCGCGACGAGGCAGAGCAGTTGGAGTAAATGATTCTGCACCATGTCGCGCAATGCGCCCGCGCCTTCGTAGTAACCGGCGCGGCCCTCAACTCCGAGCGTCTCGGCGGCGGTAATCTGGACATGATCGACATAGTGCCTGTTCCAAAGCGGTGCGAAGATCGCATTCGCAAAGCGCAGGACTAGAATGTTCTGGGCGGTTTCTTTCCCGAGAAAATGATCGATCCGATAGGTTTGTTCTTCCGCGAAAGAATTGCGGACGATGCGATTGAGCTCGCGTGCGGACGCCAGATCGGTTCCGAACGGTTTTTCGACGATGACCCGCGCCCAGCTCCCTTCACAAGTTTCGTTCAAACCTGCCGCCTTCAAGTTTTTCAGAATCGGTTCGAACTGGTCGGGCGCAGCCGCGAAATAAAAAAGACGATTGCCGCGTGTGCCCCGCTCCTCGTCGATCTTCTCCAGACGTTGCGCCAAACTTTTGTAGCCGCTCTCGTCTTCAAATTCGCTCTGGTGATAAAAAATCGATTGCGCGAAAGTTTTCCAAATCTCGTCGCGCACCGTTTGCCGGGAGAATTTTCGTGTCGTTTCCTCGAGCTCGCGTCGAAATTTGTCATCGTTTTTTTCGCGACGTGCAAAGCCAACGACCGCGACCGCGGGCGGAAGCTCGCCATCAGCCGCCAGATTGTAGAGAGCGGGGATGAGCTTGCGATGAGTGAGGTCACCGGTCGCGCCGAAAATCACGATGCTGCACGGCTGCGGCACGGCCCGAGTGGACAGGCCTTCGCGTAGCGGATTTGTTTGCTGTTGTTCGCCAGCCCGGTTCATGGTTGGAGTGTCCGCAAATTACACAGATTTCCGGAGATTAGGTAAGATCAAAATATCTGGAACGGCGGTCCATGATCGTCGGAGGAATCAATACGACGCTCACAGAACGCCGCCGCTACAGCTACGATGGAATCGGAAATCTTCGCGTTAGTTCGCGCACTTTGCTGCGCACCCGCTCGAGTGCATCGGTATCCGTCCGATTATTGAGCGCTTCTGCGATCAAGTCCGCGATCTCGAGCATGTCCTCTTCTTTCATGCCGCGGGTGGTCACAGCCGGCGTGCCGATGCGGATTCCGCCCGGCTTGAAAATTGGATAAGTGTCGAAGGGGATCGCGTTCTTGTTCACGGTAATGCCAGCGCGATCGAGAACTTCCTGCGCTTCCTTCCCATCAATTTCTTTCGAACGAAGATCGACCAGCATGAGATGATTGTCGGTCCCACCGGAAACGATACGATAACCGTGCTTGGCAATTCCGGCGGCGAGTGCTTTCGCATTCACAACCACTTGGCGCTGATATTCGCGGAATTGCGGTTGGAGCGCTTCGTGAAAACAAACCGCTTTTGCCGCGATCACGTGCATGAGCGGGCCGCCCTGCACTCCGGGAAAAAGCGTCGAATCGATTTGCTTGGCGAATTTTTCCTCGCACAGAACGATGCCGCCGCGCGGTCCGCGCAAGCTCTTGTGCGTAGTGGTGGTGACAAATTGCGCATGCGCAATTGGGCTCGGATGCTGGCCGCCCGCCACTAGCCCCGCAATGTGCGCCATGTCGATGAAGAGAATAGCGGCGACTGAATCGGCGATTTGGCGCAGCCGCGGAAAATCGATCGTGCGCGGATAGGCGGACGCTCCTGCGGTGATCATGACCGGACGCACTTCCTCCGCTTGTTTGTGCAGCGCGTCGTAATCGATCTGTTCGGTTTTCTGGTCCACGCCGTAATGCGTGACTTGATAAAATTTGCCGGAAAAATTTGCCGGATGTCCATGAGTGAGATGTCCACCGTGCGCAAGATTCATTGTCAAAATTCTGTCGCCCGGTTTAATGGCGGCGAAATAAACCGCCATGTTGGCTTGCGCGCCGCTATGCGGCTGGACGTTCACGTGCTCGGCACCGAACAATCGCTTGGCCCGATCGATCGCAAGTTGCTCCGCAACATCGACATTTTCACAACCGCCATACCAGCGCTTGCCCGGATAACCTTCCGCGTACTTGTTGGTCAGCACGCTGCCTTGCGCTTCCATCACCGCGCGGCTCGTGAAATTTTCCGATGCAATCAGCTCGATATTCTCGCGTTGCCGCTTTTCTTCGGCACTGATCGCATCGAAAATTTCGGGATCGACCCGCCGGAGACCACCACTCGAGCCGCCCGATGATGTTGATCCGCTGGGTTCGGTTTGAATCTGATGCGGTAGATCGCTCACGAGATAAGAAGAAGCCCCACTGCCGCGCGAAGTTGGCGCAAGCTCGCTTTGTTCTACGAAGGCAAGCACGCTGGGTAAAGCGTTTTTGATGGTTTGGGCACAGACTTCGTAAACCGGGCGGCCAAGACCGATCGGATCCGGCACATCGCGCCACACTGTTGTGTCCGGCTCTTCAAATTCACGGAGCAGAAAGGATCTTTCCGCGCCCTGCGGGAAGAGCATGTGGATTGTTTCCAGATGCGCCCCGGTCATGGCAAAAATGTGCGTGGCACGATCGATTAGGGTGGCCGTCAACGGCTGGCTGCGAAGATGGCTGATGCCCACGCCTTCGTCTTCGCAAACTTGCACGGCATACAGACTCGGCGGCTGGCCACGGACCGCATGCACGCCGGCCGAAGCGACCTCGATGTCTCTACGATTCCCGAGCAAACGGCGAAACAGCCCCTCCGCAATGGGACTGCGGCAAATGTTTCCGGTACAGACAAAAAGGACGCTTTTCACAATCTGCGCGGCGCGCGAGCGCGCGCATTTGCAACCTAGGATCGAACAGAGTCAAGTCAATCGGAGGTGGTGAAACAACGGATCCAGCTCCGCCGTGTGGCTAAGTGGCGAGGCCGGTCAGACGCGTGTATAGAATCGCGATGCGCCGACGATGGAAGAGATTTCGCCACCGATTGGAATCGGTGGGTCTTCAGGCCGCGGTAAAGTTGGTCCCATTGCTCTCCCGCAGGGCCTGCTTTCGCCTCGCGCACGTTCTCGGATTTATGATGTCGATTTTCGATCGGCATGGCCGCGAAGTCGCGCTCAGCAATCTGGAGGTTGCGTTTGGCGATGAATTACCGATCGCGGCGCGGCGCAAAATCGTTCGCCAATCATTTCAGCATTTTGCCCGTACCGCGCTCGATCTTTTGTGGAGTCCGTGCCTGACGCCCCAAAATTTCTCGCGTTACATCGAGTTGCAAAACCTCGAAGAGACGGCGCGCGGCACGGGACCGGAGCGGAGCGTGATGATTGCCTGCTATCACTACAGCAATTTCGAATGGCTCAGCCTGGCCTGTGGATTTCTCGGACTGACCGGCACAATCATTGCCCAGGAATTCAAAAATTCGCTGCTCGATCCGATTTTCAAAAATATTCGCGAACTATCCGGGCATGAGCTGATCCCGCGCGACCGAGGAATTGTCAGGCTTTACAAAGTGCTGCGGCGAAAAGGTCGCACGGCGCTGCTGGTCGATCTGACCGTTCCGCCGACCCAGGGCGCGGTAGTGATCGATTGTTTCGGTTTGAAA
>QHRC01000092.1:21823-22238 GCA_003219995.1 Verrucomicrobiota bacterium | reverse complement strand
AACTGCCGACAGCGAGATTATTTTGCATCTGCTGGCGCGGCCGGCCGCCAACGGCGCCAGCGTGTTGTCGGCGCTCCGCCGGATCGAAGGCGCATTTTCCCTTATCATCATGAGTGAGCGCGAGCTCATCGCCGTGCGTGATCCATTCGGCTGGCGGCCGCTCTCGCTCGGCAAACTCGATGGCGCTTATGTGCTCGCCTCCGAAACCTGCGCTTTCGATCTCATTCACGCGGAATTCATTCGCGAAATAGAGCCGGGCGAGGTTTTGATTATCGATGAAAACGGATTGCGATCGGAGCGGCCGTTTCTGCCACAACAACCGGCCTTCTGCATGTTCGAGTATGTTTATTTCGCGCGACCCGACAGCATCATCGGCGGTGTGAACGTTGGCAAAGTGCGCACCGCAATGGGGCGC
>QHRC01000092.1:15624-21701 GCA_003219995.1 Verrucomicrobiota bacterium | reverse complement strand
CGCGATTTCGATGTGCGTGTGAAACTAAACTTGATCAAGGAAATGGTGGCGGACAAGCGCGTGGTGGTGGTCGACGATTCAATCGTGCGCGGCACGACGGCGCGCGCCCGCGTGGTCAATTTGCGCGAAGCCGGCGCGAAAGAGGTGCACATGCGCGTGAGTTGTCCGCCGCATCGCTTCGCCTGCCATTACGGCATCGATTTCCCCGATCCGGAAAAGCTGATCGCGAACCGAATGTCGATGGAAGAAATCTGCAAATACCTCGGCGTCGACAGTCTCGGTTATCTCGATGTTGAAGGCATGGTGCGGGCAACCGGGCAACCGATGAACAAATTTTGCCTGGCTTGTTTCACCGGCGACTATCCCCTGCCCGTCGATCCTGCGCTCGACAAATTCATCATGGAAAAACGAGAGAACCGCTCCAAAGCGCTCGCCGACCAGGAACGACACCCCACGCTTTTCGCAGATCTCAAATAACTCCCTGTGTCATTCCGAGCGAAGTCGAGGAATCTCTTTCTATTAAACAATGAGAGATGTCTCGACGCCGCTCGACATGACAAAAAAAAAGAAAGCTTATGCATCGGCGGGCGTAGATATCGATCTTAGCAACCGGCTCAAGCGCCGGATTCAGCAACTCGTTTCACAAACGCACGGACCGCAAGTGCTCGGAAAAATCGGCGGCTTCGGCGGACTCTTTCGCGCACAATTTTCTGGGATGCGCGATCCGGTCCTGGTCACGAGCATCGATGGCGTCGGCACGAAATTGAAAATTGCCTTCGCGATGAACAAGCACGATACAGTCGGCGCCGATCTTGTGAATCATTGCGTTAGCGATATTGCTGCGCTCGGTGCGCTTCCGCTTTTCTTTCTCGATTACATTGGCTGCGAAAAACTTGAGCCCCGCGTTTTCGATCAGCTTATCCGCGGTTTTTCCCGCGCTTGCCGAGCTGCCGGTTGTGCCCTGATTGGCGGCGAGACCGCCCAAATGCCCGGGTTGTATCGGAAAGGCGAATACGATCTCGCCGGTTGCATCGTTGGCGTGGTTGATCGTGCCAAAATTATCGACGGCAGCAAAATCAAACCGGGCGACGTGGTTCTCGGCCTCGCGTCAAATGGTCTGCACACGAACGGCTATTCGCTCGCCCGCAAAATTTTGTTTGAAAAAATGCGGCTCAAGCCCTTATCGAAGATCGACAATCTGTCTGGCACGATTGGGGGGGGACTTTTGCGCGTGCACAAAAATTATCAGTCGCTGCTTGCAAAAGCTCCCAGCGACATAATCAAAGGCCTCGCCCATGTCACCGGCGGCGGTTTGATCGATAATCTGCCGCGCATCCTCCCGAAAAACTGCAACGCTGTGATCGAGACCAAGAGTTGGCGTGTTCCGCGCATTTTCCAAATCTTGCAGCGAAATGGAAATATCGATCTTGCCGAAATGTATCAGGTTTTCAACATGGGGATTGGCATGGTGGCGGTTGTTTCCCAAAGGGACGTGAAACGCGCGATGTCGACATTGAAAGCAAAACGAATTGGCCGGATCGAGCGCGGCTCGGGCAAAACAATCCTGTCATTCTGAGCAAAGCGTAGCGGAGTCGAAGAATCTCTCATTTGACAGTGAAAGATGTCTCGACTTCGCTCGACATGACAAAAATGGAAAAGCGACAGCTTGGCAAAACCGACATGCACGTCTCCGTGCTCGGTTTCGGCGGTTCCGAGATCGGTTACGAACACACTTCGCAGGACACAGTCGACCAGCTTTTGAGCGGCGCACTCGATGCCGGCCTGAATGTTATCGATACCGCTGAGTGCTACCCCGACAGCGAGAAGATGATCGGGCGCGCCGTAAGCAAACGGCGTAATGAATTTTTCCTCTTCACAAAATGCGGCCATCCCCATGGCATGGAGAGCGCGGCGAATTGGTCGCGCGATTCCATTTTGCAAAGTATCGAGCGCAGTTTGCGCCGATTGCAGACAGATCACGTCGATCTCGTTCAACTGCATAGCTGTTCCGACGCGGAGCTGCGCAAAAGTGAAGCGATCGAGGCGTTGCGCGCGGCGCGTGAACGCGGTCACACCCGCTACATCGGTTATAGCGGGGACAGTCGTCCCGCCCGTTATGCGGTCGAGTGCGGCGCGTTCGACGTTTTGCAAACTTCCATCAGCATCGCTGATCAGGAAGCGCTTGATTTGACCCTGCCGCTGGCGCGCGAAAAACAGATGGGCGTGATTGCGAAACGCCCGATCGCCAACGCGGCCTGGAAAACGGGACACAAACCGGTCGAAGGATATCATCACATTTATTATGAGAGATTGCGGAAACTGAATTACGAATTCCTGCGACATTCCGACTTGCCAAAAACCATCTCGATCGCGCTCCGTTTCGCTCTGAGCGTTCCCGGCGTGCACACGGCCATCGTAGGCACGACCAAACCGGAACGCTGGCAGGAAAATGCCAGCCTGCTCGAAGCGGGGCCACTGGACGAGGCGGAGTTTCATGCCATTCGACATCGTTGGGAGGAATACGCACCGCACACCTGGATCGGACAGATCTGAACAAAAGATAACGAAGGAAACGAAGTGCTTGCCAGAAAGGACGATTCTAAGGTGAATCTTCATTATCTTCGTTTCCCTCCGTAAATCTTTTGTTATGAAACAACGAAAACTTGGAGGCAGCGGCGACAAATTTAATGATTTCAACAGAAGGTAACCAAGCAAACGAAGCTGTAGTTGAGAAACGATTCTCGCAGTTTGAAACTTCGTTACCTTCGTTTCCTTCTGTAAATCTTTTGTTATGAAACAGCGCAAACTTGGACGCGGCGGCCTGGTCGTTTCCGCCCTGGGACTTGGCTGCATGGGAATGTCCGATTTTTACGGCGGACGCGACGAGGAGGAATCGATCGCGACAATCCATCGCGCGCTTGAATTGGGCATCACGTTCTTCGACACCGCCGACACCTACGGGCCGCATACGAATGAAGAATTGCTCGGCCGCGCCTTAAGAGACCATCGCGAACAAGTGGTGGTTGCGACTAAGTTTGGAATTTTGCGCGATCCGGATAAGTCCGGGTTCCGCGGGATCAACGGGAAACCGGACTATGTGCGGGAAGCCTGCGAAGGAAGTTTGCGGCGCCTCGGTGTCGAAGTTGTCGATCTTTACTATCAGCATCGGGTCGATCCCAATACGCCGATTGAGGAAACGGTCGAGGCAATGGCGAAGTTAGTAGGCCAAGGCAAGGTGCGTTTCCTTGGTTTGTCAGAAGCGAGCACGGAAAATATTCGGCGGGCACACGCTGTTCATCCGATTACAGCGCTGCAATCGGAATACTCACTTTGGACGCGCGATCCTGAAGATGAAGTTCTCGTTGTTTGTCGCGAACTCGGGATCGGATTTGTACCCTACAGTCCGCTCGGTCGCGGATTTCTGTCCGGAAAAATTCAGAAACCGGAGGATTTGCCCAACGACGATTATCGTAGGACGACCCCGCGATTTCAGGGCGAAAATTTCCAGCGCAACCTCGATCTGGTCGAGCGGGTAAGCGAAATCGCACGCGAGAAGCGATGCACGCCGGCGCAGCTCGCGCTCGCCTGGGTGCTGGCGCAGGGCAATGACATCGTCCCGATTCCCGGCACCAAGCGCCGCAAATATTTGCAGGAAAATGTCGGTGCGCTCGATGTCGATCTTACGAGCGAAGACTTACAGCGCATCGATCAAGTCGCGCCGAAAGACGCATTCGCCGGATCGCGTTATCCGGAAGCGATGATGAAGCTGCTGGGCAAAAGCTAAAGCCAGCAAAAAGCGCCAAGAGCAAAGGGCAAAGCGGCGAAGCCTAGTCGTTATAGCGCGCGAGAAAAGTTCGTGATTTTGCGACTCGCCTCATCGCAGTGCGACATCAGTTCGTCGACCTCTGCGGCTTCGAGCAAACCGAGCCTTTCGAACACGAGCAACAAGGATGCGTCTTCGAACAATGATCGCCGGGTGCTCTTTGCTCTTCGCCTTTTGCTCATTGCTGCTATCTTTCGTGTAATCTCTCATAGTCGTGTTGTCTTGTGGTCTGTAGTCTTGTTGTCTGGGCTGCGTGCAGCCCGCGGCACCATCGCCGCTCCCAACATCGTCTGCACAATTTCGCCGCGCTGATTGGTGGTGACATTGCGCACCTTGATAATTCCATAGTGCGGTTTGGAGCGCGAAGGCCTCAGATGGACAACTTCGGTTTCGACGCGCAGCACATCGCCAGCGCGCACGGTCTCTGGCCAGCGCAGTTCGTCGATGCCCAGACCAATCACGCCCTCGGCAAAATTCATTGTTTGCACGAAGAGCCGCATGGTCATCGCCGCCGTATGCCAGCCGCTCGCAACCAGCCCCTTGAAAATCGTTCGCTCGGCGGTTTTGCGATTGAGATGGAACATCTGTGGATCGAATTTGTGCGCGAACTCGATCAATTCTTTTTCCTCCACCCGGAGTGTTTCGGAGCGAAAAAGGTCGCCCACTTTCAAATCGTCGTAATAGCGCTCTTTCATTAAGAAACCTCCGATCCTGAATTCATGACGCATCGTCGAAGAATGGCAATCGTAAAACAAATCTCGGTTCACATAGAACTCGCGTCAGTAATTACTCGTCACTTGTCACGGGCTTGCCACGCCGTAGCCTTGGCGAAGGCGGGCGGTTAGCTCAGTGGTAGAGCGTCTCGTTTACACCGAGAGGGTCGGAGGTTCGAAACCTTCACCGCCCATTTTCCATTTTCGATTTCAGATTTTCGATTGCAAATTTGGGTAACGCCGAAGCAAGACAAAAAGCCGCCACGTGGTGCCGCGCGTAACAGCTCTGCAGTGGCGGTCTATGACCGCCGACCATTTCAGATTGCAGATTTCAAGTTGCGGATTTGGGTAGCGCACGCGTCTCGCGTGCAAATGCCAGTCCGCCTCGGACCGACGGCGTCTCGCCATCGCGAACTTTCTCTTCGCGTTTACTTCTTCAGCAACTCGAACATAACTCGCCTGTAGCGGCGCTCTATGAGCGCCGACGACGGTCGCAGACCGCCGCCACAGCAAAACAAAAGCCGCCACGCGATGAAAACGTGAATTGTAGGGCGTCTGTGTCAGACGCCAATTTCTCACAATCGGCGTTTCGCAGAAACGCCCTACAAACGCTGCTCTACTGATCGTTATCCACCATTTGCGGCGCAGGTCTGCTCATTTCCACCTTATCGCTGACCTTTTGAATCTTCGCGGCCTGCTCTTTCACTAGCGCTGTAAGGTTTTCAATTTGCTTCTGCTGTTCCTGCACTTGCCGGTGCTCCTTGAGGAACTCGTTCAGCAACATCGCGTTCACCGCGTCGTAGCGCACGCTCTCGACCTCGCCTTTGTCATTGCGAGTCACCAGGTCGGGATTGACCTTTTCCACTTCCTCGGCCACGAGGCCAAACATTGGGGTGCGGCCGGGATCAAACTCCGGCTTGTAGCGGAATGTGACCGGTTTAAGCGCCAGGATGGTTTGGCTGGCCTTGTTCATGGGTTTGATCTCGTCCTTGAACCGTCGCGAGGAGGCAAGCGTGCCGATCTTATCGTCGGAATTGACGTAAACTACTTGGGCAGAGGCGACAGAGGAGTAAACATTTCTGATCCGGGTGGTGTTGCTCTCGCCTGCAACGCCCGAGACGCTGGAGCCGATGCAGACATTACCACTGCCGGTGGTCAGATTGATTCCGGCATTGAAGCCCAATCCGATGTTATTTGAGCCGGTGCTATTCAAGAGGGCTCTCAAACCCATGGCCGTGTTGCCGGAGCCGGTAGTGTTGTGAACGAGCGCTAGAGAACCGGTGGCCGTGTTGTTGCTGCCCGTGTTGCTTTGAAGCGCTTGGGAACCGGTGGCCGTGTTGTTGCTGCCAGTTTTGTTGAAAATCAGCGCGAAAGCACCATTGGCCGTATTAGAATTGCCGGTTGTGTTGAAGAAGAGCGCTTCGGAACCGGCGGCCGTGTTGTTGCTGGCCGTATTGCTATAGAGCGCCGAATAACCGTTGGCCGTGTTGTGGTTCCCGGTGATGTTGCTATAAAGCGCTTGGGAACCGGTGGCTGTGTTA
>QHRC01000092.1:6006-15495 GCA_003219995.1 Verrucomicrobiota bacterium | reverse complement strand
GGGCCGTGTTTTTGCCGCCGGTTGTGTTGCTATTGAGCGCTTGCGTACCGTTGGCCGTGTTGTCGTTGCCGGTGGTGTTGCTACTGAGCGCGGCAACGCCGTTGGCCGTGTTGCGGTTGCCGGTGGTGTTGCTTTGCAGCGCTTGGGAACCGGTGGCCGCGTTGTCGGAGCCGATGGTGTTGCTATAGAGCGCATAAGCACCGGTGGCCGTGTTATAGACGCCGCCGTTGTTGCTATAGAGCGCATTAAAACCGAGGGCCGTGTTGTGATTACCGGTCGAGAGACTAAAGAGCGCATCTTCGCCCTCAGCCGTATTGGCGTTGGGATAGTCTCCGTCCGGGGCTGGGCTTAGCTGCGCGCGAGCCGACGGCGAAAACGCCAAGCAGATGAGTACAAGCGGGATCAACGGTAAACCGCGGCGCAATGGCGACCGATTAACCAAATTTCTTAACTGTGAAAATCCTCAAAATGGAAGCCGTAGCGAATCAAAACCTACATCGCTTTTTCAGACAGAGTGCAGGCTAAGGCTTTCGAGCGCTATCTAAAGTCCGCGTCTGGCCGTACCTTCCTCAAAAAGCGTCTCTAGGATCTCATGGGCCGGGTGGCGCGGGGATCGTAGAAGTCCCAAGCCAGATCAGCGATCAGAGATCAGAAGTCAGAGGTCCGCGAGCGATGCGTAGAAGCGCAAGGAGCAATCAGGTTCTTCAGTAATTCGAACATAACCGCCCGTAGCGGCGCTCTATGAGCGCCGACGACGGTCCCTTCGGCTTCGCTCAGGGCGGGCTCCGACCGCCGCTACAGAAGGCCGCTTCACTTTCCAAACAGCTCGAAGGCAGCCGGAAAAATAACCTTCTCCCACGCGGCGTATTCTTTTGCCGACGGATGCAATCCGTCGGCTGCGACTAACGACGGATCGTCGCCCATTTGTTTGCTGATTGGGAAAACATCGACGATGCAGAGGCCGCGCTTTGTCGCGTCTTCGGTGATGATTTTGTTAAACGAGGCAATTCCCTCGGAAATGTTTCGGCCGCGGGCGTATTTCGGGCCGGTCGGCGTGACTCCAAAATCGGGAATGGTGATGACGAGGAGCCGGTTTTTGCCGGGCAGCATTGCGAGCATTTGATCGACAAGATAGGTGAAGTTTTTCCGGAATGTTTCCGCATCGACTCCCTGGACCCAATCGTTCACGCCGATCTGCAGCGTTGCGAAGTCGGGGTTCGACTTGATGAAAATTGACAGTTCACGATCGATCGCGTCTTGCGTCGTCCAACCGGTGCGCGACGGATTAGCGACAAGATCGACATGCAGCTTTTTTTCATTGAGATGGCGCGTCATCAACGCCGGCCATGATTCGTTAGGCGAAGCGCCTTCGCCGATCGAATAGGAATCGCCGATCGCAACGTAGCGGATCTTCTCTTTATCGATCTTATTTTGCGCGCTTGTCATGGCAATGGTGATAACAACAATTAAGCTGATTGCCGCTATTTGCGCTTTCACATTTATCATGCCGGTAGGGCGAAGCGGAGCCTGCCCTGAGCGAAGTCGATGGGCGGAGCCGACGAAATTCTACGGCCAGCGCCGGTTAGAATAATTGTCATGTTGGGCGGGGTCGAAACATCCCATGCCGAACCGTTGTGGCAACATCACGGGTTCCTCGACTCCGCTCGGAATGACAAGAAAGATGGCAGGGAATGGCAGAAGATCGTGATCACGACAGCATTTCAGTAACGGCGGCCTGGCAATGAATTGTTGTCGTGTTAAGAAACGGAACACCGTGGTGGTCGGGTTCGCGCAGGATCAAGGGCAGCTCTGTCCCAGCGAGGATCACGGCGTCGATGTCGACCTTCGTTTTCATTCGATCGACAATCGCGAGCAAGCCCGCTTTGGTTTCGGCCCCAAATTTCCCCTGGACGAGTTCGTTCATGTATTTGTCGTGAATGTAGTCCTGATCGGCAGGATCGGGTTGCACGAGCGCGATGCCTTCGCGTGAAAATACCTTCGGAAAGAACTCGCCGGTCATGGTGAATTTGGTGCCAAAGAGCACGAGCTTCTTCAGCTTCCTTACTTTGGCGGCCGCACATGTTGCTTCGACGATGCTGATGAGCGGAATGGATGAGCGCTCCGCGATCTGGTCGAAAGTCAGGTGCGGAGTGTTTGCTGCTATCAGTCCGAAGTCCGCGCCGGCGCGGGCGAGCTTCTCGATTTCCTCTACGATGGTGCCAGTCAGGCGTTGCAGATCGTTCGCGATCACGAACTCTCTCACTTTGTTCAAGTCGACGCTGTTGATGAGGAATTGCGGATAGCTACCGTCGCCAGTGCGCTCTTGGTAGAGCGCGATGATCGTCTGGTAATAATCGATCGTGCTCTCCGGACCGAGGCCACCGATGATCCCAAGTGTCCTCACAGCTTTGGTTTACTCTTCCTCATTAGGCAACATTTACTAAGATCGACATCGTGAAATCGAAAACAATTTTTGTCGCCGCGGTATTCGCAGGCGGCCTAGCAGCGTTGGCCCAAACACCAAATCGACCTGACCTTTCCAGGAAAGCATTGATCACACAAACAAGTAAGGAAGAAGTGATGGGCGCAGCTGCGTTGCACAAAATTGCCAACGAATATTACACCTGGCGCAACGAAAATTATCCGGTGCAGAGCAGCGATGCCGGGCTGCACACATGGGACGATCGGTTAACCGATTATTCATCGTCCAAAATCGCGGAGCGCGCCCAGTATGTTCGCTCGCTGCTCGAGAAAGTTCGGGCGATGAAGATCGATAATTGGCCGAAGAACGAGCGCATCGACGCGATTCTCTTTCGGGCGCAATTGGAGAACGTCGATTTTCAAGATCGCGTGCTCAAGTTCGAACGGACAAATCCGCAGGTCTACGTCGGCGAATGCGTCACCGGCATTTTTTCGCTCTTGAAAAAGGAGTACGACACACCGCGCAAGCGCGCGCTCGCCGCGACGGCGCGGCTGAAACAAATGTCGGCGATGCTCAAGCAAGGCCTGAACAATTTGCAAAATCCGGTAAAGCTGTACGCGCAGCTCGCCATTCAATCGGGGCGGTCGATTGATTCGCTTTTGCACAACAGCTTGATGGCGCTCGATGTCGATCTTGCGCCGAACGAGCACGACGAACTGGTGAAAGCGCGCGATGCGGCGCTCGTCGCGGTGCATAATTATGCCGATGAACTGGAGAAACGTTTGCCCAAAATGGTGGACTTCGCGCCGATGGGCGAAGCGAATTACAATTATTATCTCAAACACGTCTTGCTTCTCCCGCTCACCGGTGCGGAAGTCGAAATGATCGGACGCGCGGAGCTGGCGCGTTATCGGGCGCTCGAAGCGCTTCTGCCCGATCCGAAGCTGGCCGATCCCGATCCCGCGCGCAGCGGGAACATTCCGCCGGATCAGGCATCGTTTTTACAGGCCTACGAGAGTCGTGAACACGAAATGATAAATTTCCTGAAGGAACATAATCTGGTCACGTTGCCCGATTATCTTGGCCCGTTTCAGATTCGGCAGTTGCCGGAAGCATTCAAGCCGACGAGCCCCGGCGGTTTTATGAATCCGCCCGGCGTTTACGACAAAGACCCGACCGGTTTTTATTTCATTCCGACGTACAATCCGCAATCGAAGAACTTTTATATTCGCGCCGCGATCGAGGATCCGCGGCCGATTCTCGGGCACGAAGGAATCCCCGGCCACTTCCTTCAGCTTTCAATCGCGAACCACTTGAGTGACGAGATTCGGCGGCAGCATCAGGACGGCGTTTTTGTCGAAGGCTGGGCGCTTTACGGCGAGGAAATGTTGATGCGCACCGGCCTTTATCCGAACAACTCCGCCGCCCAGGGACAAATCCTTCGTTTGTCGCGTTATCGCGCGGCACGGATCGGTGTGGACGTGAACCTGCATACCGGCCGATGGAGCTTTGAGCAAGCGGTGAAATATTTTATGGAAGCTGGTGGCCTTGATCGCGAAGCGGCCGAAGGCGAAGCAGCCGGCGCGGCCTCGAGTCCGACGCAAAAGATCAGTTACATCATCGGCAAATGGCAGATCATGAATCTGCTAGGCCGTTACAAAGATCGACAGGGTGACAAATTCCGGCTCGGCCAATTTCACGATGATCTGATCAAGAACGGCAGCTTGCCTGGTTCAATCATCGAATGGATTTTACTCGACGATCCTGCATCAATACAAAAGGTAACGAGTGAAAAATAATGAGTGACTAAGTGCAGAGGCCGTTGTCCAGGCGGCAATCTCTGATTCCGGCGTAATTCTTGCTCATCTCTGACTCTCCATGAAGGCGGGGCGGCAGGGCAATGGCATAACGCTTCAAGATCAGATGCGCAAATATGAGCTGATTGAGGGATTGCAGCGCGCCATCGACGACTGTTATCGTCGCGTCCGCCGAACAGCACGACAGGAATGGGAAAGTCGATTTGCCGGCAACGATCCTAGCGACGCCTGTATCAGTGTCCGGATTGACTCAATTCCTGCAGAGGCATCGATGACGGCGCTCCCTTGCGCCGGTTATCTTTCAAAAGCGTTGCGACCGCACCACGGACAAACTCGCGCGCGTTTGGCCTAACGACTGACCTCGCTTACTTCGGTTCCTCGGCCACTTTGAGCACGATCTTGCCGCGCGTGTGGCGAGTATCGGCCTGCGACTGGGCCTTGGCCGCTTCCGCCAGAGGCAACGTTTGCGAGACGACCACCTTGATTTTTTTCTCCTCGATTAACTTTGTTATCTCGGCCAGCTCATCAGAGTTCGGCTCTACACTGATAGACGCACCGCGAATGCCGTGTTTGTCCAGTTCGGCCTGATTGGGTCGGCCCACGATCGACACAATGATCCCGCCCTTCTTCACGATCCCGTAGGAGCGGACGAGTGTGTCTTTTCCGACCGAATCGAGCACCACATCGACGTCTTTCGCGATGTCCTCAAATTTTTGTTTCGTATAATCGATTGCAACGTCTGCGCCGAGTTGCTTGAGCAAATTTTGATTCGGTGTCGATGCTGTGGCGAACGCTTTCGCACCGCGCGCTTTCGCGATTTGAATCGCAAAACTTCCCACCCCACCCGATCCACCATGAATAAGCACGGTCTGGCCGGGGCTTAACTTTGCCGTATCGATGAGCGCTTGCCACGCGGTCAGCGAAACGAGTGGCACGGCCGCAGCCTCTACGTAGGTCAGAGACTTTGGCTTGGCCGCTGCCTCCTTTTCCGTTGCCACCGCGTATTCCGCATAAGCGCCACCTTTGTCCAACGCGATATATGCGTAGACCGGATCGCCGGCTTTGAATTTCGTGACGCTCGTGCCGGTCCGCTCGACTATTCCCGCAATATCGTAGCCCGGAATGGCCGGCAGCGTGATATTCATAAACCGCGCGTATTTTTGTGAGCGAGCCGCGGAATCCACCGGATTGACACCGGCAGCAATCACCTTGACCAGAATTTCATTTTCCTTTGGTTCAGGCCGAGGCGCGTCTTCATACTTCAACACCTCCGGTCCGCCATACTCGTGAACGACGATGGCTTTCATCGTCGATCTTGCCGATTGAGCGAATACTGGTGTCGCGATCAGCGCAGCAATGATAACTGCAATTTTTGTTTTCATAGGTTCTCGGTTTTCCTGATTAATCTTATTTCTTCATCCACGGCAGCACATCTAGATCAACGCTGCCGCCGGTGAGATCCGAAATCCGCGATCCGCAATTCTATTTAGTACGTCCTCGACAGATCAGCGGAAGTCGGCGGGCCTTCGACCCAATTGATGTCCCACGCGCCATCCACGGTAATGAACGTGAGCGATCCAGCCGGCAACCATCCTTCATGCACCATTTTCGCGGGCATGTAGTTGAATCCGCCCGGCCCGATCTCGGCCGTTTTGCCGTCGCACGCGAGCTTGGCCGTACCGATGATCATGGTATGCGTCTCATTGGCCGTGTGCCAATGCTTCCGGACATGAATCGCTTTCGGCGTTCGAATCAGCAAGCTGGTCGCCTGCGTTTTTGGATCGACACGCAAGATGCAGATCTCAGGAGAATTCTCGCCCAGATCAGGCAGAATCTTGTCCCATTTCGCCTCGGAAAGCTTTGTGAAAATCGGGGTGGCTGCTGTTGCCGCTGCCTCGCCCGCCGGCCTTTCCTTCGTTTCCTGCCCGCGTCCAAGGAGCGCAAAACTAATCACAGTGACCAACACCGTCAGATACAATTTCATTTTCATACGAACACCAATTGAGCCGATCGCGTGTGCAACGCGAAGTTTTATTTTAGATCGCAATCCCTTTTCCATTTCCCCTTGTTCGTAAGCGGTGACTGATACAAGACCGATGTTGTAGGGCGACGGCTTTTGGTTGCCGATCCAATTAGCGGCAGGCGACGCGCCTGCCCTACAATTCAGAACGGCGGACAAAAAATTATCCTCGCGTGTTTATACCGAACTACTCAAGGTGCGAACCATGATTACTATCAAAAGATTACACAGCATTCTTATCGCTGTTTTATCACTCGGCATCGCTAGCTTTTGCGCCGCGCAAACCGGCCCAACCAGCACAACCACGACGCCAACAAGGCGTGGCGGCAATGCTCCGTACACCGAAGGCGCTGTCTGGGTCCTCACCATGATCAAGACCAAAGCCGGACTGAGTGATGATTATCTCAAATCGATCAGCCAGACGGTGAAACCGGTTTACGAAGAAGAGAAAAAGCAAAAGATCATTCTCGACTATAAAATCCTGAACGGCGACGCCACCACCCCGCAGGACTTCAGCATCCTGATTATGGTGCAATATCCGAACATGGCTGCGCTGGACAGTTTGCGCGACAAGATGGACCCGATCATTGAGAAAGTGATGGGCCCGGAAGATCAACGCCGCGCCACCGCGGTGAAACGACTGGACATCCGCGAAATCCTCGGCACCAAAACCATGCGTGAAATCACGCTCAAGTAATCCGCTTTTACAGCCGCGCGTTTTGCGCGCCTACGACTTGGGTGGTTTGTCCTTGTTAATGAAGGGCGTGAACAGATCGATCGGCACTGGGAGAAACGTCGTCGTGTTATGCTCGCTCGAAATCTCACGCATGGTTTGGAGGAAGCGCAGTTGCAGCGCGATCGGTTCCTTGCTCATCATCGCGGCAGCTTGCACCATTTTTTCCGCCGCTTGAAATTCGCCCTCGGCGTTGACCACCTTGGCACGGCGCTCGCGCTCGGCCTCGGCCTGTTTGGCCATGGCGCGCTTCATTGTATCGGGCAACACCACGTCTTTGACCTCGACCGCGGTGACTTTCACGCCCCAAGGTTCGGTTTGCTTGTCGATGATATCCTGGAGCGTTTGGTTGATTGACTCGCGTTGCGAAAGCAAGTCATCGAGCGGCGCCTGGCCGAGCACGCTGCGCAGCGTGGTCTGGGCGATGAGCGAGGTGGCTTGGAGAAAGTTCACCACTTTGACAACCGCGGCTTCTGGATCGACCACGCGGAAATAGACAACCGCGTCGACCGTGACCGGGACGTTGTCACGCGGCATTACCTCCTGTCGCTCGACGCTGATAGTGACGACGCGCAAATCCATTCGCACCATCCGATCGACGATCGGGATGAGGAAAATCAACCCCGGCCCTTTCGCGCCAAGTAATTTTCCAAGACGGAAAATCACTCCCCGCTCGTATTCGCGCAAAATGCGGATCGCCTGGGGCAGGATGATCACGGCCAGGATGATGATTGGTACGGCCCAACCAGCTAACTTCACTAGTCCTTCGAGTAATGGCATGGCTTTATTCTCCTTTGGTTTTTACTTTTAGAGTCAATCCTTGCACCGCTGCGATCTCCACGACCTCGCCTTTCGCGATCGGTGCATCGCTGACCGCGTTCCAGTATTCGCCTTCAACGAAAATTTTGCCGCTGCGCGAGTCGATTGGGGTCAAGGCGGTCACCGTTTTTCCAACCATCGTTTCCGCCCCCGCCTTCACAAGCCTTTTCCGATGACAAAAATGAAGAACGCCGCGGTCACGAACGTCGCCGGAATAATGTAGCTGAGCGATAAACGAAAAAGTGGATCGGCGCGGTTGAAGAGCATGAGGGAGCCAATCAGAAACGAAATGACTCCGCCTATCGTCAGAACACCGTGGGTGGGCGCATAGACATCAAAAATGAAGAGCATGAGTGCGAGCGCGATCAACGCAAGCCCGGTTACGTTGACCGGCAGGATCGCCGCCAGATAAAGGGCAAGGATCAATGCAATCGCGCCCACCACACCAGGGAGAATCGCGCCGGGCGTGGTCAGTTCACCGATGATTCCGTAAATCGCGATCAGCATGAGAATGAACATGACCTCGGGCCGCCAGAGTCTCTGGAAAACGCGCTCGGACGGCGACATCTTGATCTCGGAGACATTTGCGTCCACAGTTTTGAGCGTTTTACCATCGATCACTCGTCCGTTTAGTTGCTTCAGCAACTCCGTAAGATCGACAGCGATAAGATCGACAACTTTTAACTCGAGCGCCTTCTCCGCGCTGATGGACGCACTCTCGCGGACCGCGGATTTGGCCCAATCGACATTGCGATGGCGTCTGGCCGCGATGGCTTCGATGTAGCTCACCGAAAAATTCTCGAGCTTTTGCTTCATCGTGTCGTCGGGCTTTTCTCCGCCGCCGGTCGGATTACCACCCAGTGTGACCGGGTGCGCCGCGCCAATCGTCGTGGCCGGCGCCATCGCCGCGACGCTCGCGGCAATGGTAATGAAACAACCGGCACTGGTCGCGGTCGCGCCGGTCGGAGCGACATAAACGACCACCGGCACAGTGGAGCTTAAAAAGCTCTGCACGATCGTTTGCGTCGAATCGAGCAAGCCGCCCGGCGTGTTGAGTTGAATGACCAGACATTGTGCGTCCTGCGCGCGGGCTTCCTCGATACTTCGCGAAATGTAACTCGCCGTCGCCGGACCGATCGCGCCATCGATTTTAATAAGCGAAACCTTCTCCGCCGCGATGACGGCAGCCGCGCATGCCAGCCAGAGAACCAGGCATATCAAAGTAGTTTTCATCTTGCTCTGCGATGTAAACTATCACTTCCCCGCGCGATCTACAGCCGCGAAAACGAGCTCGACGGCGGCGCGTCAGTGGTAAATTGCGCAAATGGATCCGTACGCAAAACCTGACGAGCGGAAAGTCGGCGCGCAACGGCCGAAGATCTCGCACTTACCGAGCAAGATCGACAAGCGCACACGGAAAGAACGGCAAGCGGAGAAGCAAGCAGTCGCGGCGGAGCGGCGCGCAATCAAAAAATCAGCCCGCCAAAATTTGAAACAACAATTGCACGAAGAGTTGGAAGAAGGCGCCTGAAAAAGAAGGTCAGCTCGGCCGGTTCTCCGAGGTAGCAATCTTGGCGCTGCCGATGAAAGTCGCTTCTTCATTGACCACCAGCCGGGGCGATTCGATATCGCCGCGCACGGTGCAACCAGCCCGCAGCTCGCAACGTTCCCGCGCCGT
>QHRC01000092.1:0-5990 GCA_003219995.1 Verrucomicrobiota bacterium | reverse complement strand
TCGATCGTTCCATCCACGATCACCGATTTCGTCCTGATTTCTCCACGAATGCGCGCATTCTTCCCAATCGCGAGCCGGCCGCTGGAATCAATTTTGCCTTCAATCTCCCCGTCAATCTGGAGTTCGTTTCGAAACTTGACCGTCCCTTTAATGGAGACGCTGCTCGAGAGAATCCCGCCTGATTGCACCGTCGGAGTCGCGCGATTCGATGGCGCCGGCGTGGCCATTGACGTCTCCGGTTCGGCTGTCGGTTTGGCTTGTTCGTTTTTTCGGGATGAAAAAATCTGCATGGCTTAGCGTATTTTCGGTTGGTTAGAGCTACTTTGGTGCCCGACTTGATTGGAGTCGATTATATTTTCTCAGGATTTTCCGCAAGCGATCGTGCGGAATCGCATCGACATGATGATTGTCGCGACCGGTCATGCTTTGATTGTCGATCAAAGCATTGACGACGGCTTCCTCGGTTGCTTGAACCGTCGCGGCGAAAATCGGATCCATCCGATCATTCGGAATTGTTTCGACCGAATGCGTAAGCTGCTCGGAATCCGAAGCGCCGGGATTGGCAGTGGAAAATGCGATGAACAAATCGCCGGACCCGTTTCCGGAAACGCTGCCAGTGCGCGCGAGCCCGAGCGAAACGCGGCGGGCGAGCCGTTTGAGTTGATGCGGAAGCAGCGGCGCATCGGTCGCGACGACCGCGATGCATGAGCCGGCTTCTTTCTTATAGACTTCGCCCGGAATTTCTTTGCCGATCGGGACTCCCGCGATTGTCAGCTGCGGTCGGCGTCCAAAATTTGCCTGAAGAAATACGCCGACGGTGAAACTCCGAGCCGGAGTGGCGGTATTAGCCGCTCCCGTTTTATCTTTCACGTCGATCTTGCGCGAAGCAGTCCCGTTACCGCCTTTGAATTCGTAGCAGATCATTCCGGTGCCGCCTCCCACGCTGCCTTCCTCGATCGCGCCGCCTTGAGCACTGTCGAGAGCATGAAAGACGTGCTCCGGTTTCACATGAAAACCATTCAGATCGTTGAGCCAGCCGTCCCATGTTTCAGCGACAACGGGCAAGCTAAATAAACCTTGCGCGTCGGTGCCACCATGGGCGTTGCGCCAGGCGATGACCGCATCGCGCGCGACACCGACGCTGTGGGTATTCGTGATCACGACCGGGCCTTCGAGGAATCCGCTTTCTTCGACCCACGCCGTGCCGGTCATCTCGCCGTTGCCGTTGAGCGAAAAGACGCCGGCATAAACCGGATCGTTTGACGCGTGTCCGCGTGGAAAGATCGCGGTCACGCCGGTGCGCACCGGACCTTGGCCAACGACCAGCTTACCTTCGCCTTCGATCAGCGTGGTGTAGCCAACCTCAACGCCGCCAACGTCGGTGATGGCGTTAAACTTGTCCGGCGTCCCGTCAAGCGGCACTCCAAGATCGCGCGCACGAATCCCTTTATTTTCGATTGTCGATCTTACGGGCGAAGATTTTTGCGGCTCGCGCGCATCGATAACCGCAGAGGCGAAGAGAACAATAGGTGCCAAGAGGAGCAGCGGTTTAGCGACCATAAGGAGAAGCGGCTTCTAGCCGCTTTGAATAGCAAGACGCAACACGCGGCTGGAAGCCGCGTCTACTTCTTTCGTCCGGAATCGCTGGCCTATATGTTGCGCGCCGGCGAGGCCAGTGGGACCGTTGGTTGCAGGGTCTGGGCGATGTAGCCCGACGAACGCCGTCTTATTCATAAGGGTATCCAACTCGTCCGGCGCATTTAGCTCATCGACCGCAGTGCTTTGCTCGTTAATCGAAAGCTTGGAGTAGCCAACGATGTCGATGAACAAGACATGGGCGATCTCGAGCTGGATTTCTTTTTTGATCTCAGATGACATTGGTAATTCTATTTTAACGAATGCCCCACTCGTCCATTTCCGCGCGCACTTCGGGCGCGAGCAAAGAGTTTGGTAGCGGGCCAGCCGTCCGCTCGCCGGCGTTGAACGGTCGGGACGGCAAGGGGCGCCGATGAGGGCGGGAAGATTTGACATATAGCCATATAGTCGATATGGTTTTCCATATGAAGACGACGCTGAACATCGACGATACCGTCATGGGCCGTCTCCGGCGGGAAGCGGCTCGGCAAGGTAAGACGATGTCCGAGCTGGTCGAAGCGGCGCTGCGGCTGCTGTTTCAGTCCGGCACCCGCAGGTCGAAACCGAAACTTGGACCCCTGCCCACTTTTCGCAGCGGAGGTCATCTTGTCGATATCGCCGATCGCGACGCCTTGTACGACGTGATGGAAGGGCGACGGTAGATGTTTGTTGTCGATACGAACGTGCTCGTTTACTCCGCTGATCCGGACTCCGAACTTCATCGACCCTGTCGCCGCTGCCTGGAAATTTGGCGTGAGCAAAGCTCGCCCTGGTATGTGTCCTGGAATATCTGCTACGAATTTCTCCGGCTCTGCACGCATCCGCGCATTTTTCGGCGGCCATGGACGCTGGCGCAAGGATGGCGATTCCTTGAGTCAATTTTCGATTCGCCGAGCGCCGGTGTGCTTTTGCCCACTGCCCGACATACGGCTTTGCTGAGTGAGGTTGTCGCCGAGGTGCCGCAACTGCGCGGTAACATTCTGCACGACGCACATACGGCTGTGTTAATGCGCGAGCATGGCATCAAGCAGATTTATACTCGCGACTCCGATTTTCACCGGTTCCCATTTCTCACGGTGATCGATCCCACGAGATAAGGGCGCGAACGATTGCGTCAATCACTCCTGCGAATCGCACATTGTAGCCGCGGTCGCTGACCGCGGCCCGGCGTCAACGACGCCGGCTACAGTTATTTCGGCGCGGGCGAGGCGGCGAGTTTTTGAAAGCGCGGATCGTTCCGAAGCGGGTCGAACATTGGATCGAGCCGGAGCAGCGCAGGAGTGAGCGGGACGTTTTCAGCCAACGCGCCACGGGCCGGGATCGAGAGTAGTTTCTGTAACGCGGCGACGGCGCGGTCGGGTTCACGCGTCTGGGCAGCCACTCGGGCGAAGAACTCGATCGCAGTGGGACCATTTAGCGTGTCTTTCTCGATCGGGACCGCGGCCATAGCTCGCTCTGCCATAGCCAACGCGGCGGTTTTGTCACCGAGAGCCGCATTGGTCAGCGCAAGATCTCCAATCAGGGCAAGATTTTCCGCCTGTTCTTTGAGGAAAGATTCCAGTTCGCTGCGCGTTTGTTGCCAGGTTTCCTGGGCGCCAGCATGATCGCCCGCGACTTCTTGCGCCCAGCCCAGCCAAAAGCGCAGTTCACCATTGAAATAACCCAACGCTGGGTCAGGCTTGGCCAATATTTCCTTTAATCGAGGGATGATTTGCGGGATTGCCTGGTAAACTTGCGTTTCCAACGCCTGATTGAGGTCGGCGGTCGGACGGAGCGGAGCGAGGAGCGCCGAGGCGCGCGGCAGATCGCCTTCGGCTTGTGCGATAGCCGCCATTTCCGCGAGGATATCGACGTCGTCCGGCGTGATATCGAGAACCTGATCAAGTTTCCGCAGCGCTTCAGGGAAACGACGAAGACACTGACAGGAAATCGCATGCTGGGCGAGTAGATTCACGTTGCGCGGGTCAAGCCGCTCGGCTTCGTTGAAGTAAGACTCGCTCCGCTCCCACTCGCCTCGCCTCCGCGCGACATAGGCCAGCGATTCAGGAATCCGGCTGTTATTGGGTAGGAGCGGACGTGCCTGCTCAAAGTAACGCATCGCGGTGTCGTAATCTTTGAGACAGGCGTAGTGGTAAAAGCCCTTGGCCAATATGGCCTCGCCGAGATTGGGCTGAAGCGTGAGCGCGGTTTCGGCTGCCTGCTGCGCCTCTTCACGGAGAGCGACCGTTGGCTGAAGACCCGCAGTAATGTAGCCGCGCGCTTCCACGTATGACAGCAGCGCCCACGCAAGGGCAAACTTCGGGTCCAAGCGCACCGCTTCTCTGAGATATTTCTGCGCGCCAATGGCGTTGGCCGGTAGGTTCCCAGCCTTGAGCGAATAAGCCAGGCCACGGAGGTACGCATCATAAGCCTCGGTGTTGTCTGTCGGCTTGGCGGCGATGACTTGCTCCTCGTGACCGCTGATGTGCGCCCGCAACTGGTCGGCAATGGCTTTGGCCACTTCGCTCTCGACCGAAAAGATGTCGGTCAGTTTGCGATCAAAGCTGTCGGCCCAGAGATGGGAATCGTTGGCTGCTTTGATCAGCTGCACGTTCACGCGCACGGAGTCGCCGCTCTTCTGCACACTTCCCTCCACGATGTGAGCAACGCCAAGTTGCCGCGCGATCTCCGGCAGGTTTTCCGGCGCGCTTTTGTAATGCTGCGTGGAAGTGCGCGAAATCACCTTCAGATCGGCGATTTTGGCTAAGCGCGTCAGAATCTCGTCCTGGATACCATCGGCAAAGTAAGCGTTCGCTTTGTCTTCGCTGCGATTTTCGAAAGGCAAAACGGCGATCGATTTTTCCGAAATGGCTGCTGCGGCCGCGGAAGTTTTTGGTTTCTTTTGTTGCCAGAAAAGAAAACCGCCGATCACCAATGCGGCGATGAGGATCAAGATCAGTGCGCCGATCGCTGCCCATTTTGGAATAGACGACTTCGGAGGCGCTTTCACCGTGGCGGCCCCTAGAGTTTTGAATTTTTCTGGCACTTCCGGGTTGCCCATTTCGTCGGCGTAGAAATTCACCGCGTGAATGCGGACGCCGTGTTTCACTTCACACTCGCCAAGATCGTGCAAGTGCGGCTGCCACTGCCGGTATTGTTCCAGGTCCTCCGCGACATGCTTGGAAAGCAGAATATGACCGGCATCACCACAATTCATCACTCGCTGCGCCACGTTGATGCCGGCCCCAGCAATGTTAGCTTGCTCGTTTAGGTCGGTGATCTCATTGACGGGGCCGCTGTGAATCCCCATCCGCACTCGAAGTTCAGGATGACTTTTTAGTTCCTTGCTGAGTTCCAACGCACACAACACCGGCGCGTCAGGACTTGTGCGAAAGACCAGAGCCCCGCCATCGCCAGTCGGTAAACGGAGCAATTTGCCTTGCGCTTCGGCGTTCCGAAATTGTTCGGTAGCGCGGACGATTTCCCGCAACTTTTGCATCTGCTCGCTCTGCTCGTTGATGAGCAAATTGGAGTAGCCGACAACGTCGATGAAAAGGACGTGGCCGATCTCTAGCCCGATCTCTTTTTTCGTTTCGGCGGCCATTCAGGAAGTGATCTAAATTATGCGAACTTCATTATTTACTCCACCCGTGAGTGTCGAGGGCAAAGACGGAGATTATGGCGCAATTGAGTAAAACTGCGCTCCTTCGAAGACCGGCTGTTTAAAGCTCAGCTAGTGAGCGTTGATTCGAGTTGATATTGGTCAGCAGTCTGAGCGCCCGCAATGGGCAGGATTTTTTGTGCGGTTGTAACGCTCACACCGGGAGAAGGAGGCTCGCACTCCTCGTTTGAGAGTTTGCCTGACTTAGCGCCGGGGAAGTCGTCAGCTTTTTCTACAGTCGCAGAAGCGAACAGATCCGCGCGGAGCATTCCAGCAACGGCCTGATAGATTTTTGAGGCGCAGGCATTGCAGCGCGCACAAAGATCGACCAGTGACATCGGTTTGCTATATACAATCTGCCAGATTTCCTCCGCCAGCGGCCGCAGCACTTCAGGCTCGCCCGCCGGCCAAACGAAATTCAATTCCTTCCGCACCAACGGCACGTTGTCGTCGCGCATTGATTTCCGCAGACTCTCAAACTCATCACGCATTTGGATTGCCTCAATCAACATCTGGTCTGCACTGCCGGTGATGCTTTTCTCCTCCGTCCATTCCGCGTTGAGTGGCAATTCTCGAGAGAAGGAGAAAGTCCAGGCATTGTGCGGCGGAATGAATAATTGCCAGAAAGCCTCTTTGCCGAGCAAATGCTGAAACCGGCCCCAGCGGGGCGTACCGTTTTCGAAGTAGAATTCGCCCAAAGTTTCGCCGCGCTCGT
>QHRC01000133.1 GCA_003219995.1 Verrucomicrobiota bacterium | reverse complement strand
GAAATGATGACCGAACACCATCCATCGATTCGTCGGCACAAAATCTTTGCCGTCGTTTTGCACGACTGCCGGCGTCGCACGCTCATCATTCAGGACGAGAACCTTTGTCGCCAGCCACTTGCTGTAAAAACGATAACTGATCGCAGCTGCGCAAAAGCCCGCCGTGATGATCCAAAGAGCGCTGACCGGTTCACTGCGCGAAAGCGCCAGCACACAGATGGAAGCGAGCCCGAGAATGGTGACCGCGACCCAAAGCAACTTTTTCCAGAGAACCATTATTTCAATTTAATTGAAATTGCCGCGTCGCGCCACCGTTGCAATGTATCCTAAAAACAGCCCATGCGCTTTTCTCACAAAATAGCGAAACTGGCCACCGGCCGTGCTTTCAGCAGCGCGCGAAGCCATCTCCGTCGCTTCATCTTCGGATGGGGCACTCCGGTAAAACTCGAAGCAAACGCTATCATCGACACGATCGATCGTGAAAAATTCGAACAGATTTATGAGCGCTACGCGGTCGACGATCCGGGCGAAGATTGGCCGAAATATCTCGATCTTCCCCGTTGGATTGACATTAACATTCGCCGCGTTCGCGATGTCGAGCTCGACCTTGTCTCGCGCAAACGTATTCTCGACCTCGGGTGCGGCGCCGGTTACTTCGCTTATATCGCTCAGTTACTCAGACACGAAGTCGTTGGCCTTGACCTGGATGATCTTCCCATGTTCGGCGAAAGCACCCAGATGTTAGGCGTGGAACGGATAATCTGGCGCGTGCGACCGTTCGTCCCACTGCCCGATCTGGGAGATAAATTCGATCTCGTCACCGCTTTCATGATTTGTTTTAACAATCACAAAATGCCCGACCTGTGGGGCGTTCCGGAATGGGAATTTTTTCTCGACGATCTCGCGCGGCACCTCACTCCGCGTGGCCGTATCTGGCTGGAACTCAACATGGAATGGGACGGTACCTTTTACACCCCAGAGCTAGGCGATTATTTCGAAAGTCGCGGCGCCAGAATCGACAATCAGAAAGTGATCTTTAATTCAGGCGTTCGCGCGCCTGTTTCAATTTCGACCTTTGCGCGCTGAAATCTTTTTGGCGCTGTCGATGTTCTTCCACGACCGCGGCTGGAGCGCGATCGACAAAAGATTTGCTCTTCAATTTGCCTTCGACCGTTCGCAATTCGTCTTCGATCTTTGCAATTTCTTTATCAAGCCGCTCTCGCTCGGCCGTTTTGTCCGCCCCGCTTATTAAGAGAAGAATTTCCCCGAGCGCGGTTAAGGCGACAGGAGTTCCAGGCTCCGATTTATATTTTGGATCGAGAACGACCTCCTCAGCGTTGAGCAAACGTGAGATGGCCGGCAGCTGACCTGACATTTCCTTTTCGTCAGTCCGCAAAATGAAACGCGCCTTTGTGCTCGAGGAAATTTTTGCTTCCGCGCGAAGATTTCGGCCCGCTTGAACCGTTTCGTAGATCCCGGCCACAAGTTTTCTCTTCCCGGCAAGATCGACATCGTCCAGTCCGAATTTTTTCGGCGCCGGTTCGAACTGGACCGATTTTTCGCCGAACCCGAGGAGCAACCACAGCTCTTCGGTAATGTGCGGCATGAACGGATGAAGCAATCGCAACACCGCCGAAAGCACAGAATCCATCACCGCTAATGCGGATTTTTTTCGCGCGTCGTTCTCACCGAAAATGTCCGTCTTCGCTGCTTCGACGAACCAGTCGCAATAATCACTCCAGAAGAAATCGTAAAGGTGCTGTGCGACCGCATTGAATTGATATTCGCCATAGGCCGCCTCGACTGCGTCGATCGTCTCATTTAATCGCGCCAGGACTTCAACCGCGAAGATCGATCCCGCGACCGCGGGGTCGATCTTTGGCGCAGTTTCGCTCGGGCCGTGCATCTGTCGAAAGCGCGCTGCGTTCCAAAGTTTGGTTGCGAAATTCCGGCCTTCTTCGATTTGTTTTTCGTCAAAGCGAATATCCTGACCGCTCGGCGCGATGCGCATAAGCCCGAAGCGCAATCCGTCTGCGCCATACTTGTCGATCAACTCGAGCGGATCGGGCGAATTGCCTAACGACTTCGACATTTTGCGCCCCTGCCTGTCGCGAATCAATCCGGTAAAGAAAACGTCGCGGAACGGGATATTGTCCTGGTCGCGCTGCGATTTTCCCGGTTTGAACTCGAATCCGGCAATGATCATGCGTGCCACCCAAAAGAAAATAATGTCCGGCGCGGTTACGAGCACCGAAGTTGGATAGAATTTCTTCCGCGTTTCTTCGTCCATCGTTTCATAGGCCCACAACCAGGACGAGAACCAGGTATCGAGCGTGTCTGGATCCTGCGTCCAGTTCTCTTTGTCCTTCGGAGGCTTAAGCCCCACATAGATTTCTTCTGACTTCTGGTCTCCGACTTCTGACTTCTGACTTCGGTACCAGGCCGGTATCCGATGGCCCCACCAAACCTGGCGGCTGATGCACCAATCCTGAATGTTTTCCAGCCATTGGGCGTAAACTTTTTCCCAGTGCGTCGGAAAGAAGCGGATAAGACGATCGCGCACCACGCCGAGCGCTTCCTTCGTTTTCGGATAGCGCAAAAACCATTGCTCGCTGAGGCGCGGTTCAACCGGCACTTCGCTGCGCTCGCTGAAACCGATGTTGTTTTCGTACGGTTGCGTTTTCGAAAGCAGTTTTCTCTCTTTCAGCAACTCCGCTGCCTTATGGCGCGCTTCGAATCGGTCGAGCCCATTCAATTCCGGGACCGCCGGACAATTGATTGTTCCATCCGCGCCCAGAACATCGACAATCGCCAAGTTGTGCCGCTGGCCAATTTCAAAATCCAATTTGTCATGCGCGGGAGTGACCTTTAGGACGCCGGTGCCGAACTTCGGATCTATGGCTTCGTCAGCAATAATGGGAAGTTTCTCACGTGCGAGCGGACGCCAGGCATGTTTGCCGACAAGATCGACATATCGTTTGTCGTTCGGATGAACCGCGACACCGGTGTCGGCCATAATCGTTTCCGGGCGCGTGGTCGCGACTTCCAAAAACCGTCCGGGCTGCTCGACGATCTCATAGCGAACGAAGTAGAGATCTCCCTTTTGCGGTTTGTTGATGACTTCCTCATCAGAGAGCGCCGTTTGCGCGGCCGGGTCCCAATTGATCATTCGGACGCCTCGATAAATCAGCTTCTTCTCATAAAGATCGACAAAAACTCTTTGGACAGCGCGGACATAATCGTCATCGAGAGTGTAGCGCTGGCGCGACCAATCGCACGAACACCCGAGACGTTTGAGCTGCTCGATAATGATGCCGCCATGTTTATCCTGCCATTCCAACACGCGGCGCAGAAATTCCTCTCGGCCGAGATCATGTCGCGTTTTCTTTTCAGCGCGGCGGAGATATTTTTCGACAGCGGTTTGCGTCCCAATGCCGGCGTGGTCGGTCCCCGGCAACCAGAGTACTTCGCAGCCAAGCATGCGCGCGCGACGAGCGAGAATATCTTGGATCGTATTGTTGAGGACATGCCCGAGAGTGAGCGTGCCGGTAACGTTTGGCGGCGGAATGACGATCGAAAACGCTGGCTTCGATGACTGCGCATCAGCTTCGAAATCATGATTGTCGATCCAACGTGCATACCATTTTGGCTCGACCGATTTGGGATCGTACGTTTTCGGAAGCTCAGCCATTTGAAGAAAGTAGCGCAAGCCGCTGGCTTGTGAACCGTAACAAACGCAAGCCGGAAGCTTGCGCTACTCTATTCGCTCCTCCACCTTCCGGCAGGATGAGCGACCCGCGTCCGATCGGCGTTTTTGATTCCGGCATCGGCGGGCTCACTGTCGTGAAGGCGGTGCGCGATTTGCTACCCAACGAGAAAATTTTCTACCTCGGCGATACTGCCCGTGTTCCCTATGGCGGGAAAAGCGCCACCACGGTTCAACGTTACAGTCTTGAGATGACCGAGATGCTGCTCGGCGAAGATGTGAAAGCGATTGTGATTGCGTGCAACTCTGCTTCGGCAGTCGCCCTGCCAGACTTGAAGAAAACTCTTTCCGTACCGGTGATCGGAGTGATTTTACCCGGCGCCAAATCCGCCGCCGCGATGACGCGCAATCGTCGCATCGGTGTAATCGGCACGCTAGCGACCATCAAAAGCGGTGCCTACGAACGCGCCATCCATTCACTTGATTCGAAGATCGACATCGTTGCCCGGCCGTGTCCGCTCCTCGTGCCGTTGATTGAGGAGGGCTGGCTTGATGACGAACTAACGGATCGCGTGATTGCACGATACCTCGGACCAATGGTCCGCGAAGAAATCGATACCCTCGTGCTTGGGTGCACACATTATCCGTTGCTGGCCGATGTGATCGCTCGTTTTCTTAAGGAGAAAGTGAAGCTGGTTGATTCCGCCCGGAATTGCGCAACTGCCCTGCAGGATCTTTTAGATCGACAGTCGTTTCGCGCGCCGGCCGGGAGTTCCGGTGGCCTCCAAGTTGCTTTGACCGATGCGCCCGATCATTTTCTGCGCGTAGCGCGCGAAGCGTTGCAACTTGAAATCGGCGAGGTGCAGCTGCGGGAAGTTTTGCACCCGGCGCGGGCGCTGTAGAGGCGCTCTATGAGCGCCGAAATCGGGGCGGTCAATTTCCGAATCGCCCTCGGCGGTCATAGACCGCCGCTACAACAACTTCGCTCTTTTCGCCTTCGGCAAACTCTTCACGACCAGCTCATAGGAATGGTCGATCATTCTGCGCAGCTCCGCGTCCGGAATGCCACTTTCCATTTCCACCGTATTCCAATGTTTCTTGTTCATGTGATAACCCGGCCGAATTTCTTCGTACCGATCGCGCAGCTCGAGCGCTAAATCGGGATCGCATTTCAAATTCGCTGTCGCCGGAACTTCATCGAGCGCGGCCAGCGCGAACATTTTACCGCCGACTTTGAAAACAAGAACATCTTCGCCGAATGGCGTGCCTTCAATCGCGCCGCGTTTCTTTAAGCAATATTCGCGAAACTGCTCCAGGTCCATCGCGCGATCTACCTCGATTCATTCGACCGAGGGATCAGAGTTTCGGCGTAAACTGGCTTAGATCATAGATGCCGAGTCGCTTTTCTATTCCAGCCACTTTTTCTACCATCTTTTCAAACCCATCCTCGCCGAAGAGTTCGTTCTCCTTCTTCTCGAAATCCTCTCCCAGGGAGTCGAATTCGTGCGGCGTCACAATTTTGTGAAACGCGGGAAAGAGCACCGTGTCCTCGCGGGCTTCGTGCGGATTGTACATGCGAATAAACTGGCGCATCGAGTCGGCAAGCTGCGTGCGTTCCGAATCGTTTTTGAGCGCGCCTCCTGAATTCGACAAACGCATGGTCACATCTGTGACCCGCCGGCCAGCCTGATGCTGATCGCGCAGCACTTTGACCAAATCGACTAGCTGATGCGCGCTTTCGAAACGTGGAAACAGAAAATCCTCTTCCAGTTTTTCATGATAATCCTCGATGAACCTGCGGATAATTCCGGCTGCATCCGCCAAAGCTTCCGGCGGAAAGTCCTGCTTTGCGTCGATCCGGCGAAGCACTTCGCCATAGACCAACAGCACGCGCTTCAACACTCCATGCTCGCGCATCAAGTCTTCCGGCGGGGCGACTTCTTCCGCCTCTTTTTTCTCCGGTTCAGCCCCGCTCGCGAAGGGCAGGCCGGCAACAGTCGATGCTCCAACGATGATTCCGCTTCTGAGAAAAGCTCTTCGCGATGACTGTTCGTTTTTCATGGTGGCACCAGTTGAAATTACGCAGTTCTCTGCGACAACAGTTGCACCAGATCGGAAATTTTCACGCGCTCCTGCTTCATCGAATCGCGCTCGCGCAATGTAACTGTGTCCCGAAGTTCTGGATCTTTCTC
>QHRC01000132.1:15267-15506 GCA_003219995.1 Verrucomicrobiota bacterium | reverse complement strand
GCGGTCAATCTTTTCATCTCCATTCTTCGCCTTTCGATCTTACTGTCCCGAAAGCTTCGGCAGCAGTGAATTTCTTTTTTGCTTCGACCTCCGATGCCCTACCGTCCAACAGCATGCCAGCGAGACTAAGACGATCGACGTTAAGCTCGCGAACCAACCCCTGAATAGAATGCTCTCTGCCATGTGGAATACTGCGGTTCAAGATTACTTTTATCATTAACTGCCGTTGAGCGAAGTTC